>CAYZNE010000076.1:0-4767 GCA_964478955.1 uncultured Methanosarcinales archaeon | reverse complement strand
CTACATTAATATTTGCAACATCCAAAGGTCAAAATTCAATTGACTTACACTTTTAGCTCGTTGCTAGGGGTTGTTCCTTACGGGACAACAGAGCCATAAAATAATAGATTGAGAATTTTGAAGATGTTGCAAATAATAAAACCTTAGGAGGTAAAAATGATTATAACAATAGATACATCAAAAGATTCGTATCAAGACATAAAGAAATTAATCAAGTTTTTACAACATCATGTTGGTGATCATTCTGCATATAATACCCTGCCTGAAACAACCAACAATGATTTTCCATCTCCAAGTGCAGGAATGTTTGGAATGTTTGATAATGATTCTCAATTAGCACAAGATCCTTATTCAAACACTGAATCTTTGTTAAAAGATGAAGAAGAACCTAAAGAAGACATAGAAATAATGCCTTATTAAAAATGAAATATGAATTCCTAGATCATACTGCAGATGCGAAGTTCAGAGCATATGGCTCTAATCTGCAACAAGCATTTGAAAATGCAGCTCTTGCAACTTTCTCAATCTTAATCAATCCAGATAAAGTTTCTGCAAAAACTCAGCATAATATATCTGTTACTGTCAAGACAAAAGAATCTTTACTATATGATTTTATAGAAGAACTTTTATTTTTCCTAGATACAGAGGGATTTGTGTTAAGTAAGGTTGAAAACCTAAAGATAACTAAAGGTGATGCATTTATTCTTACATGTATTGTTTATGGTGATAGTTTTAAGAATTATAACACAATCACAGGTAACATAAAAAGTGTAACTTATAATGATATGATTATTAATGAGAACTTTTCAGAAGAACAAGAAAAAAAGATTATGATTCAAGTTGTTGTTGATATTTAATTTTTAATCAGATATTGTCCAACCAAGCTCTTCTATCTTTTTTTTGATTAGTGGATTGAAATCTTTATCTGGTTCTATATCATAATCATCACTGTAACTACAAGGTTCTTTTATTTGTTTGTTTATTAAATGTATTTTTATTTTTCCCATTCCTGTTATTTTGTATTCATCTCCTTTTATATTAGGAATATTAAATATGCCACTGCCATCAGTTTTAATAGAAAAATTTAAATTATTATGTTCAAGATATGCTTTTAAAATACCAAAATGGTATCTTTGGAATTTTTCATCTGAATATGGAAGTATCATAACTGCTTTTTTTATTTCTTTAGTTTCTTTATTAAGAATATAAAGTTGTACTATTGTTTGAAAAAACCAAGATAATGGAATATCATCAGGCATTTTTAATTTCATTCTTATGATCTCTTCTTTTGGTGGAAAATTCACAATCTCTAATTCTAAAGATTTTGCTTTTATCATTGTATAATTTAGAAAATCGTTATTTTATTTAAACCTTTCTATGCAATAAACTCTCCTAATCTTCTTTGAAAAGTAACAGAATTCAGAAGTTTGCTTCTGGAAAATATTTCTCTTAAATCATAATTAAAATACTTTTTAGCTAATCCTAGAGCATACTTTAGCATTAACTCTTTGTCTGCAAAATTAAGTGGTCTTTCTCCAAGACCTTTTCTTGAAGCCTCTCTAACAACCCAAACACCAAGGGGTTGATAATACACATCAGTGATGAATCTAATTGATAAAACAGAACCAACTCTCTTCATTGTTTTCATTTTTTCAAGAACTGCAAGACGATTTGCATAATAACCGCCAACACAATTAGAAGCATAATTCTTCCTACCAAAACTAGTCTCATGATCTGTTTCATAGAATCCAGAATCAGCTTCTATTTCAAATAATTCATAGCTAAATACGCCTGGAAAGAATAATGTTATGTAAAAGTTGCCCAGGTAGCCTCCAAATGTACAGAAGAAATCACAACTGGGAAATTTCGATACATCTTTGATTAATTGTTTTCCAATTGTATCATCTGTTGCAGTTATACTCCATCTTGTTGGAACCAGTTTTCTATCTGTTTTAACTCCAAGATTCCCTACAGAAAGTATTTTTGTCAGGTAATATTCACTAAATCCTTTTCTGTATAAGTTGATGAGTGCAGGTGCAGATTTTAGATCTGTATCTGAAACAACATAATCAACCTTTTTACTAACTTTAGGGTTGCTTGTTATTTTTACATTTCTAAGTTCTACAGCTGGGCCTGTTGGATAACTAAACTTATGTAGATTTAGGTTTTTCTTTGGTTCTTTTTCTAATTTTATTTCTACATCAACAGGTTCACTGCTTAAAGAAACTTCTCTTGCTTTTTCTAATAGTTTTGTGTTATGAGTTTTAATTTGAGTTTTAAATCTAGAATTAATTAGTGAACTTCTCAT
Organism: uncultured Methanosarcinales archaeon; assembly: GCA_964478955.1. Classification (GTDB taxonomy): domain Archaea; phylum Nanobdellota; class Nanobdellia; order Woesearchaeales; family CAYZNE01; genus CAYZNE01. The sequence goes on along the minus strand of CAYZNE010000076.1, from coordinate 2,459 downwards.
TCCAGTTATTAAAGGAATCTGAAAGTCTTTTTTTGCCCAAGTTTTGGGTGCATCAAATACTTTATCAACATTTTCATTACCAATAAAGCCCATATTTACCCTTGGATAACCATATCTGCCGACAAAAATGTTTAGTTCTTGACCTGCGTGTTCTTTTTTAAACTTAATATTCTTGATTTTATCAGTAAACTCTCTTGTAACACCTGCACCTAGATAACTTTGCTTTCTACCAGTGTATCTTTTTGGTATTTTCATTAATATAAACAAAAGAAAGAGTGTTTTTAAATCTTTACCCTAGATGTCTTATGGTTAAGCCACATTTTTATATGCGTACTCAATTATTTGTTTAGGATAAGTTATTATTTTAATCTTTTCTGTTTCTTGCACAGAAGTATTCCAGGGGTTTCTAGGAACATAGATTCCTTTTACTAATTCTAGCCCCGATAGGTCATTAACAAATCTTGGCATATCGTCTATGACTTTTCTTGCACCATATTCTATTGCAATGTCTCTTTTTGATCCATTTGTTTCTACGCCCTGCACCCATTCTGTAAAAAAGAATTTTTTAAAATTATCTCCGAAATACTTTTTGATCATTCTTTTGGTTATTGCTTCAACATCAACTTCTCCAACCTTTTTTGGTCTTCCGGTTGTGGCAAACGCAATATCTTTGTTATTGACAATTGCTTCAATAACCTGTTTCATTTCAATAATTGGTTTAACATTTTCGAAGAAAGGACTTTGATAGTATCCGAGCATTATTTTCTTTTCTTCTTCAAGGGTTATAGTTATACCATACCTATTAAGATGTGCCTGGCTTATGCTGTATGTTGTAAAATCTTCTTTTACTAATTTTTTATCATGAGTGCTGTTGTAATATTCTAAAGCTGCGTTTACAGAGTGAGTCAAAGTGTCATCAATGTCTATTAGCCAAATTTCTCCTGCCATGAAATTATACAAATTCTCAATCATTTAAATTCTTTTGCATAAACTTTATATACTCTTAATTATTACGTTTTAAAATGAAATTCAAATTTTCTCATATTGCAGATTGTCACATTGGGGGATGGAGAGATCCAAGAATGAAAGAGCTTTCAGTAGAAGCTTTTGATTTTGCAATAACTAAATCTATTGAGGATAAAGTTGACTTTGTTCTTATTGCAGGAGATTTATTCAATAGTGCAATTCCTGGTATTGATGCAATAAAGTCTGTTGTGTCATCATTAAATAAATTAAAGCAGAATAATATTCCTTGTTATTTTATTGCAGGAAGTCATGATTTTTCTCCTAATGGGAAAACTTTTCTTGATGTAATAGAAGAGGCAGAGTTAGGTGTTAATGTCTATAAACCTTCACAGAAAGATAGTAAGATGAGATTAAAGTTTACTGTTGATAAGAAGACCGGTGTGAAGATTGCAGGAATTCTTGGACGAAAAGGCCAGCTTGATTCTGAAGATTATGATGCTCTTGATTATACTTCTTTAGAAAAAGAAGATGGTTTCAAGATATTTATGTTTCACACTTCAATAACTGAAATGAAACCGAAAGAGTTAGAAATGATGCAATCCTCGTCAGTATCAGTACTTCCTGTTGGTTGTGATTATTATGCAGGAGGCCATGTTCATATTGTTGAGAGATATAATTCTGATAAATATAAAAATGTTATTTATCCCGGGCCGCTCTTTCCAAATTCTTTTTCAGAGTTTCAGAAGTTAAAGAAGGGAGGTTTTTATATTGTGAATGTTGACGAAGAAATCACTTTAGATAGAATAGATATTAACTTAAAACCTGTTATTGTTTTTGAATTTAATGCAGACAACATGTCTGTTGAAAGATTAAATAATGACATGAAACAGCGAGTTAAAAAAGGAACTTTTTCTGATGCAATTGTTTTACTTAGGGTTTACGGAACTGTCAGTTCTGGTAAAATTTCTGATATTAATTTTAATGAGACAATTAATTCTATATACGGGACAGACGCATATTTTGTTATGAGAAATACTTCTAAATTATTTGTTGAAGATATGGAAACAAAAAACATTGACTCAGACTCTTCTGATGAGATTGAAAGAGATTTGATTGTTGAGAACCAAGGTCAAATCAAAAACAGTTTTAAAAATGAGGCTCAGGCTATAATGAAAATAATGAATGCAGCTTCTTCAGAAAAACTTGAGGGAGAAAAAGTTTATGATTATGAATCTAGAATTTTATCGCAAATAGATCAAGCAATAGAGAAAAATAAAGAAAAAGAACCAAAAGGTGAATCTTTTGGTCATTCAAACAAGTTGAAGAAAACAAAAGGTGAAGGTAATGACTAACAATTACATTAAAAAAAAATATAATAAACTTGTGAAAACAGAAATGTATAAGGAATTCATTGAGCATAATCCTGATTATAAATTAAGTCACTTCTTTTTTGTTAATGAATCAAATAATATGGTTGATGAACAAATTGGTTT
>CAYZNE010000075.1:0-5013 GCA_964478955.1 uncultured Methanosarcinales archaeon | reverse complement strand
ATGGCATCAAAATCAAATAATATTAAGATATTAGCATTGATATTAATAGCAGTATTTTTATTATCCTCTTGCACAAATCAAAGCTCTTCTAAAAGAACAGTATACAAAGGATATAAAGGTTTAGAAGCATCATTTAGTAAATCAATCCCAGACAATTTATATGAAAACTCAAGTTTTTATACAAGAGTAATGATAGTTAATGAGGGTACTTATACCATAAATCAAAGCAATCCTGGAGTTGCTTCAATAACAACAGATGAATTTTATATGCAATACGATAAAAAACAGTGGAATAACAATAAAACATTTACCCTAGAAGGAAAATCAACTTTGTTTCCCAATGGAGAATTTATTATTTTTAATCTTCCAAATATTTCAATGCAATTACTTCCAGGTGCAATACAAAAACCTGAAACAGAATTACAATTTAGTTTATGTTATCCTTATCAAACAACTTTTAGTGAAAACGTCTGTATTGATGTTGATCCATATGAACAAGATGAAAGACCAAAAGTATGCAAATCTGAAGAACTATCTCTTGGAGGAGGACAAGGTTCTCCACTTGGGGTCACAAAAATAACTCCAATGATGACTTCAACAACCGGAACAATAAAACCTATGTTTATAATTGAAATTAAAAACCATGGTAAAGGAATTCCTCTTTATAATGAAAGCAATGAAAAACTCTGTGGAAACCTAATCTTAAACAATAACAATCTAAATAAAGTAAAAATTACAGGAGTTATTTCAAATAGTAATCTAACTTGTGAACCAGAAATAATAAAACTTATTGATAATAAAGGCACAACAAGATGCACTGCTGATGCAACATTTGGCGAAGCAACAAACTTTTTAGCACCACTTAATCTACAAATCAGTTTTAGTTATTTCCAAAGCATCACTAAAAAGTTTGATATAATTAGAACTCAAGAATATGACCCACTAGCATTTGTTACAAGCAAGTCTTGTGAAGGTTTAAATGAAAGAGATAGTTGTGTGACAACTTATAACAAAACGCCTTCAATGATATGTGATGAACACAAACAATGTGTAAACAGATGTGACTATTGTGCAAAACATGTTGAGGAATCCTTAAGTATCTGTGAAGGCATAGGTGTTGATTTTAGTTGTGCATGTAGATCAGAAGACCAATTCTTTATGCCTGAGAGTAAGTTTGCTCTTGAAGCATGTGAGTTTGACTTGTGTTGTGATCAAGGTGAAAGAGGAATAGGTATTTACTATGCATCTAAAGATCATTTTTATGAAGAAACCTATCCTACTAAATACACAAAACTTGGTCAAAACAAAAAAGCAAATCTCAAACCTTTAATAGATTATAAATTCAAACCATTTTATTCAAATTCAAATGCCTATTGTGTCTTCCATATGCTTAAACAATATGAAAATCAAGCAAAACAACTTTTATTTACAACTAACATAAAACTTTGTTCTGACCCAGCAAACACTTTTGAGTATATGTTTAATGAATCTGAAATTGGAGAAATATATGAACTACAAGTTGCTGCATATGAAACTGCAACAAGTGAAACAGCAATAATTAGAAGTACTCATGAACTAACAATTAAAGAAGCTTCTGACTGCCAATACAATGGACAAATCCTTGCAAACAACATGGTTTGCTCTCTTGAATTTAATGTTTTTGAAAAGAGAAATAAATGTGTTTTCTGCAACATGAATTGGAATAGTGATATTGAATTTTGCAAACAAGAAGTAAGTGGTTTTAGAGATGGAATGAGTTGTTCTTGTGATGAAGATTATTTAGTTTTCCTAGATGCAGATGATTATGTTACAGACATTCAAAATTTCTGTCAAGATGAACAATTAAATTATTGCTGTCTTCACCCAGAAGCAATACATAATTATCTAAATATAAACATGGACTGCTCAGGAGTAAATTCATGTACAAGTTATGTTTCTGGTTTTGAAGGAATTACTGCAGCACAAGTTTGCTTAGCAGATCCTTGTAATATACGAAATATAACTTATAATGCAGAAGATTTCTGTTACTGGGATTATGAAAATAATAATTGCAAAACATTTGATTGTGATATTCAATCATCATGTTTTGACTATAATCTTCTAACTATGAGTGGAGTTGTAAGTGCTAGTGAAATGTGTAGTTTAACACCAGATGAACAAGATTTCTGTAACTATGGTAATTGTTATTGGTCTGAAACACAATGCGTTGGAGGATCTCATGAAGAAGTTGAGTGTAATGATCCTAATGGGTGTATAGCTTATGGCACTAACCAAGAATGGTGTGTTAGTGATGGTTGTAATTTTGCTAGATATGGAAACATTGAATATTGTTATTGGGATGGTAATGTATGTGTTTCAATGATTACAGACACGATACTGGGGGATTTAAATTGCGAAAATATAAACTCTTGTGATGAATATACTTTTGAATACCTAACTTATAGTCCAGAGGAAATTTGTCTAGCAGATCCTTGTGGTTTTGCATCTGATCCAATAGATATAACTGACATTGAAGCATCAGCTCCATGTTATTGGAATGAACAAGAAAATCATTGTAGAACATTTGATTGTAATCTTGAAAATACTTGCGAAACTTATAATCTTTTAAATTATCTTGGGGATTATGCAACTCAATCGATTTGTAATTATGAAACTACTTGTGATTATAAAATTAGTGACGACTTTTATTGTTCTTGGGGTCAAGGAAGTTGTTATGATACCCCAAGGAATTGTGAAAATGGACCATACAATAATGATCCAAACTTGTGTAACTTTGAACAAGGAATTCGTTGGGGCCCATTAGAATGTTACCATGATACAGATCAAAATATGTGCCATCAATGTCCAAACACTTGTGAAGAACTCTTAACGTATAATTCAGATGTATGCTATAACTTGTATGACTCCTGCAACGAGTTAGATTGCTTCTTTGATTTCTCATCTCAATCCAATAATGCTTGCCATTCTTGTGATTCAATAAGTTCTTGTAATAATCTATTCTTTAATCAAAATGAATATTTATGTACTCATCCAACAGATAATTGTTTACACTTATGTTATTATAGTGATAATTCTTGTCAAGATTGTCCTCCCGGTTGTGGACTATTAAATCAACAAGATTGTTATCAAGTTTCAAGAGATTGTGAAAATCTTCCATCATGTTCTTGGATTTCAGATTTATGTATTCCAAATTAAAAGAAAATCAAACTTGTTGTACAATCTTAAGAGTCTTTCTTTGTTTTGGTTTAATAGAGTGTTCAACAACAACTATTTTTAGACACTCTTTAAAATCTTTTAGAAATAACTTTACTCTTGCACTCTGCTTATTTAAAATATAAAGTTGTGTCTTTCCAATAATCCTTGATTTAAAAATAAAACTTTTATTAAGAAAATCATTAATTATTTCATATGTTTTTGGTCTTGAAATTTCTAATTCTCTGGAAATATCACCAACTGCAAAATCTAAACCTTGATTTTCAAGTAAATACTCAAGAATTCTATTTCTTATTGTAATTCCATATGTTAAACAAAATGCACCTATTTTATTCATTTTCAATCAATTTAAAAATCTCTTTTAATCTTCTTGGATTTAAACTTATATGAATTGAATCACTTTTTCCAATTCTTTTTTTCAAACAAAGCAAAAAATCCCTTCTGAAACATTTATATTCTTTCTTAAACTGTTTTAATTCGTCAGATCTTAAATACTTTGTTTTTAAAACAATTAATTTATGTTCAGGAAAATGTTTTCCACCAATATAATGTTTATTAATCAAAAACATAACTACAACTTTTAAGGATTTATTCATTTTGATTTCTCCCAAAAGCCAGAATTAATTATTATTAACAAAGTGTAAATTATAGTTATATATAAAACTTTCGGTATAAACATAAAAGTTTCTAAAAATTAAAAAAGAAAAACTCACACGCAAAAAACATCACACATCTATTAACCCTTCTTCTGTTACCTTATATGCTGCTTCACCATCAGGTAAATTTGGAGAGTCAACAAGTTTTGCAACTCGACTTCCAGCCTTTCCTTTTCTAAGATAAAGTCTAAATGCAGAGTTATGTGCAACAATATGTCCACCAATTGCTTCTGTTGGATCACCAAAAAACTGATCAGGTTTTGACATAACTTGATTAGTTACATATACACATATATTATTGATAGAAGCAACTTTTGCAAGCACGTGCATGTGCTTGTTAAGTTTTTGTTGTCTAGTTGCAAGAGTTCCTCTTCCAACAAACTCTGCTCTAAAGTGTGCAGTTAGAGAATCAACAATAACTAATTTAACATTTTCACCATCATTAATTAAATCCCCAACTTTTTCTGCTAAAAGCATTTGATGATCTGAGTTAAATGCACGAGCAACTCTTATTTGTGAAAGAACCATATCTGGATCAAGATCAGCACCTTTCGCCATTTGTATTATTCTTTCTGGCCTAAAAGTATTTTCTGTATCAATAAATACGACGATTGCCTCAGGGTATTGCGTGATAACATTTATTGCAAGTGCATGTGCGATTTGAGTTTTACTTGAACCATATTGTCCAAAGCACTCTGTTATACAACCACTTTCAAATCCTCCATCAAGAAGATTATCAACATTTTCTGACCCTGATTTAATTCTAAAGATTTGTTCTCTTCTTTTTAAGATATCTGTTCCAGTTTTAAATCCCATATCCATATTAGATCTTGCGCCCTGAATCATCTTTCGTGCAGTTGTTTCAGTTACTCCTGTTGCACTCACTAATTCTCCTGGAGTTGCAACTGCCACCGCCATTAGTGTATTAAATCCGCCCATAGAAAGTTTTTCTGCAGTTGCAGCGCCTACACCTGGAAGGTCTTGCACTTGCATTGATTTTGCTTCTGTCATTTTATTTTACCTCATATTTTTATATTTGAATATATTGCTAACACTAATTAAAATACTCAACAATCAAAGATTATTGGCACCGAAAAAACCGGAATAAAAAAAATAAAATTTATTTACCTAAAACAAAACAAAA
>CAYZNE010000074.1:0-5072 GCA_964478955.1 uncultured Methanosarcinales archaeon | reverse complement strand
TGTTAATCAAAAAACTATACATACAAAATATTTCTCATTTTCTAAAGGGGTTTATGATTCCCTGTTATTAAATAAGATGATTAATAAAAAGAAATGGCAACGAATTAATGTACATTATAATTTTTTAAGTATGTGGGTGCACCCAAATATTAATTCAATTAAGTTGATTGATAAGAATCATGTTGGTAGTACTGTTTCCTATAAATTGTTAAATAAAAAATATGATTTCTATTTAACAAGATTAGCCTTATTATATATTGGTAATATGCATATTCTGTTTCAAAAGGCATTTATTAAATATTCTAATAGGCAAAGAAAAGAAGGCAAATTAGCTAATGTTAATTCCAAACTAGTTGAAAAAAGAATTAAAAACTTTGAACTATTAACAGATTATTTTTGGTTCTTAGATAACAAACCCCATCTTGCTTATAAATTTAAATATTGTATTAATAGATTATATAAAAATAACACTACAAGAAGAAATCTTCAATTATTGATGCCTACTCAAGTTTCTAATTCACAAGTTCCATATTATGAGAATCCTTATGAAATCTTAAAAGATATTCATGGGGGTAGGAGAAATAGAATTCTAGGTATAATTCAAGATCCGTTTAAAAATAAATAGTTATGGGCCTCATTTATATTTTGCTAATTTAAATTGGATGATGATTTATGGGTGTAAATGGTGCTCTATTCGGGGTTTTCCTTTTTGTTTTTTTCTATATGTTCCTACAAGTTTATTTAGGTTAGGTTTAATGAGATTTTTAAACTCTCATTCTAAACACCCGAAAAACTTATAAATAAGTAGATATTACCCCTTCTTGCGTTGATGTAAGGTCAACAGGGTTAGGGGATTATTATGACTAAGAATAAAGATCAGAAGAACGCAGCTGCAAAAGGAAATGCAGAACCAAAGATATCTGAAGTAGAACAATTAAACAAAGACAAATTAGAACTAACTCTACACCTGCAGAGATTGCAAGCAGAATTTGAAAACTTTCAAAAGAGAAATGCAAGTGATAATGTAAGATTTGCAAAGTTAGCAAATAAAGAACTAATAAAGCAATTATTACCATTACTAGATAATTTTCAATTGGGATTTCAAAACAAAAACTCAAAAGAATTTATTAAAGGAATAGAACTTATCTATTCAAACTTTTATTCAATTCTAGAAGAAAACGGATTAAAGAAAATAGATTGCAAAGGAAAATTTGATCCTTATAAACATGAAGTTCTTTTAACAGAAAAATCTAAACAAGAACCAGAAACAATTTTAGAAGAATTACAATCAGGCTTCACTCTGAACGGTGAAGTAATTAGAAATGCAAAGGTGAAGGTGAGTAAGTAAAGGCAATAAATATGGCAAATGTAATTACAGGAGAAATAGGAGAAGAGTTTGCAATGTATAAACACAATTTAAGAGAAAGATTAAAAAATAGAGATTTAACTCAAGAAAAATTAGATTTAATAGATAAGAGTTTGAAAATTATGCATTATAGAATAGTTTACGAACAACTTGTCAAAGAGGAAAATAATATTGATATGAATAAGATGTTTATGAACGCATATATGGATTTATATTTGCAAGTTAATAATATAAATAAAATTTTCAAATAAAAAATAATATTAAATAAACAAAGGTGGTAAATATGAGTAAAGAAAAAATAATTGGAATTGATCTTGGAACAACTTTCTCTGCAGTATCAGTAATGGAAGCAGGTAAACCTGTAATCATTCCAAATGCAGAAGGTGAAAGAACTACTCCAAGTGTAGTTGCATATAAGAACAAAGAAAAATTAGTAGGGCGTGTAGCAAGAAACCAAGCTGTTTCAAACCCAGAACACACAGTTGCAAGTATTAAGAGACACATGGGTGAAGATAAGAAAGTATCTTTAGAAGGTAAAGACTATGCTCCTCAGGAAATCTCTGCAATGATATTGCAAAAGCTTAAGCAAGATGCAGAGTCATACCTAGGACAAAAAGTAAAAAAGGCTGTAATAACTGTTCCAGCATATTTTGAAGATTCTCAAAGACAAGCAACTAAAGATGCAGGAAAGATTGCAGGTTTAGAAGTTCTAAGAATAATTAACGAACCAACTGCAGCATCACTAGCTTATGGTTTAGACAAAACAAACGACCATGCAATTCTTGTTTTCGATTTTGGAGGAGGAACTTTCGATGTTTCAATACTAGAATTAGGAGACGGAGTTTTTGAAGTAAAATCTACTAGTGGAAATAATCATCTAGGTGGAGACGATATAGATGTTCTACTAATGAATTGGTTAGCAGATGAATTTAAAAAACAAACTAATATTGACTTAACAAAAGATAAAACAGCAATGCAAAGACTAAAAGAAGCTGCAGAAAAAGCTAAAATAGAATTATCAAGTAAGATGACTGCAACTATTAACCTACCTTTTATTACTGCAGATCAAGATGGACCAAAACACCTAGAAAAAGAAATAACAAGAGCAAGATTTGAAGCTCTAATAGAAAACATTCTAACAAAACTCGAAGAACCAGCAAAAAAAGCAATAGCAGATGCTAAGGAAACTAAGATAGACAAGGTTATTCTTGTGGGAGGATCAACAAGAATTCCAATAGTTCAAGAAATGGTAAAAAGATTAACTGGAAAAGATGGAGATAAATCTGTTAACCCAGATGAAGCTGTTTCATTGGGAGCTGCAATCCAAGGTGGAATCCTAGCAGGAGAAGTTAAAGATGTTCTATTACTAGATGTAACACCTCTAAGCTTAGGAATTGAAACACTAGGCGGTGTTTTCACAAAACTAATAGATAAAAACACAACTATCCCAAGTAAAAAATCTCAAATCTTTAGTACAGCTGCAGACAACCAACCTGCTGTAACAATTAGAGTAGGACAAGGAGAAAGATCAATGTTTGCAGATAACAAAGTTCTAGGACAATTTGATTTAGTAGGAATTCCACCTGCACCAAGAGGTGTTCCTCAGATAGAGGTTACTTTTGATATTGATGCAAATGGAATTGTTCATGTTTCAGCTAAAGACCTGGGAACAAAAAAAGAACAAAGCATTAAGATAACTGCAACAACTAATCTTTCAGAAGAAGAAATTGAGAAAATGAGAAAAGATGCAGAAGCTCATGCAGAAGAAGATAAGGCTAAGAAAGAAAGAGTAGAAACTCTTAATCAGGCAGAAGCAATTGTTTTCCAATATGAAAAGACTCTTAAAGAAATGGGTGACAAAGTAGATAAGAAACAACTAGAAAGTATTCAAAAAGATATTGGCGGTCTGAAAGAACTTTTGAAAGACAAAGAAAAGAATTATGAGTTAATTAAAAAAGCAAAAGATGAACTAACTGCAAAATTCCAGAAAGTCTCAGAAGAAATGTATAAGAAAGCTGCAGCTGAACAACAGAAACAACAAGCACAGCAACAAGCTAAGCCAGAAGATAAAAAAGACGATGATAAAGTAGTTGATGCTGATTACGAAGAAGTCAAAGACAACAAAGCTGAAGACAAACAAGATAAAAAATAATTTTTGTTAATTTAAAATGTACTACACAAGCAGGAAAATTTAAAATAGATAAAATGTCAAAAGATTATTATAATATATTAGGAGTAGAAAAACATGCAAGTAAAGAGCAGATCAAAAAAGCTTATAAAAAACTTGCAAAAAAATATCATCCTGACATAAACAAAGAAGAAGGTGCTGAATCAAAATTCAAAGAAATAAACGAAGCAGTATCTGTTCTCGGTGATGATAACAAAAAACAACAATATGATCAATTTGGTTCTGACTATTTTAAGCAAGCAGGCGGAGGGTCAGGATTCTCAAACTTTTCGCAGGGATTCGGAGGATTCTCAGATTTCGGAGATATATTCGATCAATTCTTTGGCGGTGGCGGTGGACAAAGACAATCCAGAAGAAGAGTTTACAAAGGAAATGATTTACTAGCCCACGTAGAAATAACTCTAGAAGAAGCTGCATTTGGAGTAAAAAAAACTCTAAATCTAAACAAACAAGAAAAATGTGATGCTTGCAATGGAGAAGGAGGAACAGGAATAAAAACTTGTTCAACTTGTCATGGAACAGGACAGGTAACCTCTGTAAGAAGAACACCATTTGGAATGTTTCAGTCAACAGGAACATGTCATGATTGTGGTGGAGAAGGAAAATCAATAGAAAATATGTGTTCTGTATGTAGAGGCAAAGGCACAGTAAAAAAGAAAAAAACCCTAGAAATATCTATTCCTGCAGGAATAGACAATGGTTCAAGACTAAGATTACAGAGTGAAGGAGATGCAGCACCAAAAGATGGCATACCTGGGGATCTATACTTAGAAGTTTATGTAAAAGAACACAAATATTTCAAAAGAAGAAACTATGATATAATTTTAGAAGTTCCTATAACTTATAGTCAAGCAGTTCTTGGAGATAAAATAGAAGTTCCAACACTGCATGGTAAAACCATTCTGAAAATACCAAGTGGAACACAACCAGGAACAATATTTAAAATGAGAGACAAAGGAATACAACACCTACACGGACACTTTTATGGTGATCAATTAGTTAAGGTGAATGTAGAAGTTCCTAAAAAGCTTTCAGGAAAGCATAAGAAACTAGTCAAAGAGTTAAGTGGTGTTGAAGACAAGCCACAGCAGTCATTTCTTAAGAAAATTCTAGGGAAATAGGTTTATAAAGGTTTAGCAAAGTTTAAATATGCTTTTTCATTCTTCTATGTTATGAGCAAACCAACTATTGGAGATTTAAGACAAGTTGTAATTACTGATGAACATTCTAATCCAAAGGAGTATTATCCTGATTTTTCGCTTAACTATTCTATTGATGTAATAGTTGAAGAAAGAATAAGAAATCTAAAGGGAGATTACTTAAAAACGGGCTTAAAGTTAGTTTTGGTCTTATTTTAGCTGGACTTGGTTTCTTTATATACAACAAAATTTTTCCTGATTCTAATCCTAATTTCTTTGGAAATGCTGAAGCTATTTCTCCTTTGTTAGGTATTTTTTCTTCATATGCCACTTTGTCTATTTCAATTAATTATAAAAAATTATTTGGTTCTCGTATAAA
>CAYZNE010000073.1:0-5424 GCA_964478955.1 uncultured Methanosarcinales archaeon | reverse complement strand
ATAAGCCCTTGATTGATTCTTTGCCTGTCCTTAACGCCTGACTCACTTGTTGAACCTTGAGATAACATATTCTGATTAACGCTTGATATTTTGGTAGCATCTTCTTCGGCAAGCTGTTCTAAAGCGATATGCCCCTGTGATAATTGGGTCGGCTCTATCTTTGTAGGTTGTACACTCTTATATTCGATTACATGACCTGGAGTAGCCCCTTCTTCTTCTAATTCACCAGAGTCAGCACCTTCGTCTTTCTTATTAAAAAATCCACTATTATATCAGGAAAAGGAAACTCACTCTGATTAAAATAACCTCTAAGAAGATTAGGCACTTTTGTCTTTGACAAATCCTTGTTTCTAAAATAACTCTCAACCTCCTGCTGAGCAAGAAATATTTTATTCTTCTGCAAATCAGCAAAAGGATTCGCAGAATTCTTAATTCTTATATTTTTAATATGAGTTTCTACAGCCAATCATTTTTTTGGCCAATAAAAATTCCCTCTTAAATCATAAATTGGGGCTCTAACTCTTGATTTCTCTTTTGTACATTCCATCATTTTTTCCACAATTGCTTCTGGTGCAGACCTATCTTCTCTTCCAATCTTAATCACCTTGACTACTTAATAGTAACAAGTAATAAATATGAAGTATATATAATTTTCTTTTGTATTTTGTTTCAAAACAATAAAATTAATAAAGAAATTAGTGTTTTAAACTAATATGCAATTAAAACTTGATTTAAAAGACAGAAGAATACTTAATGAATTAGATAAAAATGCAAGACAAAGTAATTCAGAGCTTGCAAAAAAAGTTGGATTAAAAAAGAACATAGTAAATTATAGGACTAAACAATTAGAAAAAAAACAAGTAATAAAAGGTTACAATACAATAATAGATTCATCTAAACTAGGATATTATTTTTTTAGAATATATATTAAATTACAAAGTATTGATCCTGAAAAAGAAAAACAATTCAAAGAAAATCTAATGAATAATCCAGAAATAACTTGGGTTGGAACCTTAACAGGACAATGGAATATTGTTCTTGGGTTTCATACACTATCTATGCGTAAATTTAGAAAAGAATGGGCAGATATATTAAATAAATCAAGAACAATCATACAAGAATATAATATTTCTATTTTAGTAGACTATATTCACTATAGAAAAGCTTACTTAATTAATGAAGAAAAAGACACAACAGAAATAAGTTGGAATATTAGTAGTAGCTCAGAAAAAGAAGCTTTTGATAACATAGACCTAAAAATAATAAAATTATTACTTACAAATGCAAGAATACCTATTATTAAAATAGCACAAAAATTAAATATGAGTGCAACAGCAATAGTGTATAGAATAAAGAAACTTGAAAAAAAGCAAATAATACAAGGTTATAGAGCAGACATAAACTATGAGCTATTAGGATATGAATATTACAAAACAGATATTCAACTTAATGATCTTTCAATAATTCCTCAACTAGAAGAATTTGCAAAAACAAACCCAAACATTGTTTATGTTGATAAAACAATTGGAGGTTCTGACTTTGAATTTGATGTTGAAGTAAAAAACCTAAAACAATACTTAAAAATAATAAATACATTAATAAAGAAGTTTTCAGATAAAATAAGAAGCTACAACTACTTTAGATTTTTAAGATATGACAAGATAACATATCTCCCAATATAAAATGGAAACACATACAAAATATTTATGGATGAATACTCCTAAGAAAATGCAGTTTGTAAATATTACAAATGAGGTTGAAACTGCAATCGAAGAGTCTGGTGTAAAAGAGGGGCTATGCCATGTTAATGCAATGCACATAACTGCAGGAATTTATATTAATGATGCAGAATCAGGGTTAATATCTGATATTCAAAAGTGGGTTGAGAAACTTGCACCTTATGGATTAGATTATAAGCATCATCAGACAGGAGAAGATAATGCAGATGCTCATCTTAAGAGGATGATTGTTGGTCATGAAGTTACAATCCCAATAACAAAAGGTCAAGCAGATTTTGGCCCTTGGGAACAAGTTTATTATGCAGAGTTTGATGGACAAAGAAAAAAGAGGGTTATTATCAAGATAATAGGTGAATAAAATAGATAAAAAATATGATGTAATTATTGTAGGTGCAGGCCCCGCAGGTTTAAACTGTGCACTACATTTAAGCAAAACAAAAAAGAAGATTTTGCTCATAGAAAAAAATGAACTTATTGGTCCCAAAGTATGTGCAGGAGGATTAACAAATCACGATTTAACTTATCTAAAGCCACCAAAAAGTTTACTAGAATATAAATTTAAAGAAATAACGATACACACACCATTTGATAAAAGTGTTGTAAAACTTAAAGATACATTTGTTTACACCATTAATAGAGAAAAACTAGGCCAATGGCAACTAAAAAAATTAAAAAATAGTGGAGTAGAAATTAGGATAAATGCAAGAGTTACTGAAATTAAAAAAAATAGTATTATTATTAATCATTCTGAAAAAATAAAGTTTAAATATCTTGTTGGTGCAGATGGGTCAGCTTCTATAGTGCAAAACTTTTTGAAATTAGAAAATAGAATTGGGTTAGGTATTCAATATATAATTCCAACAAAAAAATACAAAAAGATTGAGATGTTTCTTGATTCTAAATTATTTAATTCATGGTATGCGTGGATTTTCCCACATAAAAACTATGTTTCTATTGGTTGCGGAGGAGATCCAAGAATTATTTCTTCAAAACAGTTACGTGATAACTTTAACAAGTGGTTGAAAAAAAGAAAAATAGATGTTTCAAAGGGAGAATATCAGGCTGCACCAATAAATTATAATTATCAAGGTCATAAATTTAAGAATATTTATTTAATCGGTGATGCAGCAGGTTTTGCATCTGGATTAACAGGTGAAGGAATTTATCAGGCACTTGTTTCTGGCGAAGAAATAGCAAAACTAATAATTAATAAGAAAAAAACTACAGATAAAATAGAAAAACTATTAAAAGTGAAAAACCAACATAATAAAATACTCAGTTATTTAGAGAAATCAGGTAAATTTAGGGAAATTGAGTATGAATTATTAGCACTGCTCTTGAAAAGTAAGTTTATTGACAAAAAATTATTAAACCTATTAACATAAATCAGAGAGACCACTATGAAAATACCAACAAAAATATCAGAGCATAAGTTTATGAGGCAAAAGTCAAAGTTTATTGCACACATTATACCAATTGATTCAGTGGATGAACTAAGTCCACACCTAGATAAAATAAAAGAGAAATATAAACAGGCAACTCATATTCCCTATGCATATAAATTAACAAAATATGAAGATGGAATGATTACTAACAATGAAAGATATTCTGATGGGGGAGAACCAACAAAGACTGCAGGATATCCCTTACTGAGATTAATTCACAATAAGAAACTAACAAACATCTTAATTATTGTTGTTAGAATATATGGTGGAGTAAAATTAGGTATGGCAGGATTAATGAAAGCATTTACTGATTCTGCAGAAGCTGCACTTGAGAATAATAAAATTATAACAAAAGAATTATGTGAAGAAGTTAAACTAAAAACTAACATAAAAGATTATAAAAATCTTGAAATCATTCTAAAAAAACACAAAATAGAATTTAAACACGAGTTTGGCTCAGATGCAGTAAGAGTCACTGCTTATATCCCTATTGACAGAGAAGAAGAATTAAAAGAGCTACTCAACAATTATCTTTAAATTGTTGAGACTAAAAAATTAAAACTTCATATCAAAAGTTAAAATATTTAAACCAACTAAGTGCGTTTCTGCAACTCTTTCTTTTTCAAAATTTACTGTCTGAATATGCTGTAACTTAAACTTTGACCTTGTAAAAAGCTCAAAAGCAACTTGTTTTGGAGGAACATTCACATTAACTTGTTGCATTATTATCAGCTTTTTTATTTATTATTCAACTTTATTTTCTTGTAATATTCACTTAAGTTTATTTTTTTATAATTAAGTTCCTGAAAAACTTTCTCAAGTAACTCTTTGGGAGAATCAGAACAACCTATATCTGGAGGATTTTTACTCACAAAAGGTGTTATTAACCTATATTCTAACTTAATGACCTGATTAGAAATAGTTTTTCCATAAAGTTTCAATTCTTTTTCAGGGAAAAATTTATGTTGATAAATAAAACCCACCCTCTCTTTGTTGGCAGGATCAATTTTAATAATAGAATCTTTTAATAATGGAACATACGAATATCCAAGAATCAAATTCAAAAACAGTTGTTCCCACCTAAAACCATCTTGCTCTAGACCATCTTGGTCTAGGTGAGCTGACATAAGTCTTTCTCCAAATAAATCTTTTGTTAGGATTAAGTGATTTTGATTATAATACCTCCATTTTGGAAAAGGTGATTCTAAAAACTTTCTTCTCTCTTTGTGATCAAAAACATAAGCATTAGGAATTTTTGATTTACCCAAATTATGAATTTTAAAGAATGTTTGTGTTAAATAAGGCAAAACTTTACTTTTTTCTTCTTTAAACCAAATAGAATCAATTGGTAAAAAAACTACTTTATCAAATTTGCCTTTAGTAGCATATAACCTGGATGCACTAATATGATTCAAATAATCAGGTTTTTTTAACCCTAACTCAACAAGAAAGTCATTAACAGCATAAACTGTTTTCATTATATCATCATCTTTAACAATAACTGATTTTATTTTTTCTTGAAGGTTTTTTAAGCTCATTTTAGTAATTTCCTTTTATAGGTTTAACCCTGTTACTACTAAGAAGTTTGATTCTATATTTAAATATCTCCCCCACCAAGTGTAGAGTAATAATAAGTTTTATATATTAGAATAAATTAATGATAACTATGGAAGCTAAAATACTTGAATCTGCAGGACTCACAAAGAATGAGAGCATTGTCTATCTAACATTATTACAAATAGGAACTTCTAGAACAGGAAAGATACTAAAAAGCTCCAAATTAAACTCTGGAAAAATATATGAAATATTAAATTCCTTAATGAACAAAGGTTTAGTAAGTGAAAGCATCATTGATAATATAAAAAATTTTAGTGCTGCACCCCCAAATGAGATAATAAATTACATTAACAAGAAAAAAGAAGCTCTTGAAAAACAAGAAACAAACATTAAATCCATTCTTCCACAATTAAAAGCAATAAAAGAAACAAAATCAAAAGAAACAAAAGTTTTTGTTTACACCGGTTTTAAAGGGTTCAAAACAGCAGTTAATGAAATACTCAAAGAAGAAAAGATTGGCCATGAACATGTTGGTATGGGTATAAGACATGATAAACCAAAAAAATATAATGATTACTGGCTTGGAAGCAACAGAAAAACAAGCAAAGATAAATTAAAAAGAAGATTATTATTTTCACAAAAAAGCAAGTATCAAAAAGATTATTCAATAGTAAGCAATACAA
>CAYZNE010000072.1:0-5434 GCA_964478955.1 uncultured Methanosarcinales archaeon | reverse complement strand
AATTGCTAATTCTCGGTAAAAAATAACTTATATATACTTAAAATGGCAGAATTCAGACACTTAGTAAGAATTCTGCCATTTTAAGTATATATAAGTTATTTTTTACCGAGAATTAGCAATTCAACCCTATAATCGCTTGCACTCGGGCATAATCAAGTTATTCTAGTGAACTGAGGTTTCTTTATAAATGTTTTTGTTATTCACATATTTAGCAAAGGCATTAATTATTTCAGGTTTGTTTTGCAATCTCAGAATTCCACCATCAAATTTATAAGTATTATAAATTAAAATGTCAAGAAGCTTATGTGAGACAAATCTTGATGGATACCCAGGATTACCAATTTTTAATTCTTTAACAATATCCCATTCAACCACTGTGATTTTTCTATTAATAACCTTTTCTTCAAGAGAATTTAATGGGGCATTTTTTCTAATATCCTTAAGCTGTTTTTCTAACTCATAATAACAGAACAGCCAAAATATTGGTAATTCAGGACGAACAGAAGGATAATTTTGATATTGTGTTTCAGTACAGCTGTAACCTTCGTATTTATTTTTTTTAATACCTTTTAAGCTACCTTTCAATTCAGCAACAAAAGTAGGACCAATTATATCAATACCTTTTTTAGTTTCTTTATATTTTATATCAAGTAGTTTATACACAAATATTTTATTTACTTCTTCATATCTTCCTTTTAGGTATTGTACTTTAGTTGAATGTTGAGTTAATTTAGTTAATTTCTTCCCCATAAAAAACTAGAATTTTAACAGATTATTAAACCTTTGCATCAAGTATATAAATGAAATAAGGTTTTTGGGTAGTATGTTGGTTGATTATAAAGAGTATATGAGAGAAATTATAGAATATATTAAGAAAGAAAAACCTGACAAGATAACTCTCAGTAAAAAAAAGATTAAGTTATGCAGTAACTATCATCTTAGAGAAATGCCCAATGACATAAAGATATTAATGTCTGCACAACAAAAAGATATCAAAGATATAGAAAAGTTTCTTTCAATTAAACCAATAAGATCAATAAGCGGAGTTGTAGTAGTTGCAGTTATGACAAAGCCATTAAAATGCCCTGGCACATGCATCTATTGCCCTGGCGGAGTAAATAGTTTTTATGGTGACACACCTAAATCTTATACTGGAAAAGAGCCTGCTGCACGAAGAGCTGCAAGAAATCATTTTGATTCTTATTTGCAAGTATTTAATCGACTAGAACACTACATTGTTTCAGGACACATTCCTGATAAAGTTGAGTTAATAGTTATGGGAGCAACATTTCCTGCATTTGATAAAAGTTATCAAGAAGAATTTATTTATTATGCATTCAAGGCAATGAATAACTTTTCAAAACTATTTTATAATAAAAAGGGAGAGATAAATTCTGCTAAGTTTAAAAAATTCTATGAATTGCCTGCAGATATCAATGATTCAGATAGAACTGATAGAATTCACAAGAAACTCTTAAAGTTAAAACAGAAAAATAAGAAATCTTTAGAGAAGGAACAAAAGATTAACGAAACTTCAAAAATAAAGTGTGTTGGTTTAACTATTGAAACAAGGCCAGATTATGCAGACAAAGAAACAGGCAATGAACTTCTTAGGTTGGGTGCAACCAGAATAGAGCTTGGAATACAGAGTGTTTATGAGGACATTCTAAAAAGGATAAAAAGAGGGCACACAGTTAAACAGAGTATTGAATCAATTTCTATTCTTAGAGACTTGGGTTTTAAATTAAACTTTCATATGATGCCTGGACTCCCAGGAGTTAACCGAAAAAAAGATTTAGAAGGTCTTAAAAAATTATTTTCTGATCAAAACTTTAGACCTGATATGTTAAAAATTTATCCTTGCATGGTTATGCCAGGCACAGAATTATACAAACTCTATAAAGATAAAAAATTCACCCCCCTAACAACCAAAAAAGCAACATCTCTTATTGCTGATTTCAAAAAATTTGTTCCTCGATCTGTAAGAATTATGAGAGTGCAGAGAGATATTCCATCAAATTTGGTGAGTGCAGGTGTTGACAGAACAAACCTGAGACAATATATAGAAAAAGAGTTGAAAAGAAAAAAATCAAAGTGCAACTGCATAAGATGCAGAGAAATAAAAAATGAAAAGATCAGCAAGCCTGAACTTAACATTGAAGAATATAAAGCAAACAACGGCATAGAATTTTTTATTTCAATAGACGACAAAAAAATAGATAAAATAATTGGTTTTTGTAGATTAAGATTTCCTGCAACACAATTAAGAAAAGAATTCACAAAAAAAACAGCAATCATCAGAGAGCTTCACATTTATGGAAAAACAACTTCTGTCGGAAAAATCGGCAAAAAAGCACAACATAAAGGTTTTGGAACAATCTTAGTAAAGACTGCAGAGTTAATTTGTAAAGAGAACAATTACAATAAACTTCTTGTTATCAGTGGAGTTGGAGTTAAAGAATACTATAATCACATAGGATACAAAAAAGAAGGAGTTTACATGAGCAAGAAACTTTAGACTTTGCTCTCCATATTTAGGAAATGTTTAATCTCGTTTGAAAGTTCCCCGAGCTTTATGCTTAAATCAGCCATTTCTCTTATAGCCATCTCATTTTTTCTTAATACAAACATAACCTTACCAAGAACCTTATAAAATCCCTCAACCCATTTCCTGTTACTCTTAACTTCAAACAACCCCTTATAATCTGCAATAACTTTTCCATTAATATTAACTTTAATCTTTCCTCTACCAACCTTAACTTTTTTCCCATTAACATTAACAATCTGTTCAACATAATTATCTGCTTCAATTTTAACATTTACAACATGTTTGTAATATTCAGTCACCTTGGCGTCACCATAGAGTTTTATAGTAATTATCCGCCCTTCAAATGCACCTGGTTTATCTTTATACAAATTTTCTTTTGGCGAAAGTCGATGTTTCTTAAACCATTTAACAATACCCCTATACACATCATCAAATAAGAATTCACCCTTGAACTTTACCGTTGCTGGTCCTGCACTATTTATTACCCACTCTGCTTGTGACATAACTGCATTATGTAATGTGCAATATATAAATGTTTTTGTTAAATTACTATAAGCTACCTTAAAAACAGAATTCACAGAATTTATAAATAATTAATCAAAAATATACTATAAATAACAATGGTGGTGTTACTATGAAAAAATATCTATTTAGTCTTATAATTATAGCATTAATTCTTTTAAGTGCATGCTCTCAAGAGAATCTTGAAGTAAATGATACTAATCAAGGAGAAGATATAAAAGACCCTGTTGCTCAATTAATAGAACAAGAACCAATAATTCAAGAACCAGAAGAATTAACAGATTATGATACAGAAGATCTTCTTGTTGAAAAGAGGATAAATGAATATGATTATGAAGATTCTAAAACCACAACAAAGGCACTAGAAGGGGTAATATTTGATTCGTATGAAGCAACATATTCTTTTAATGATGGAGACACCGAGGCAAAAGCCGCAGTTCTAATGTCTGATAAAGTAAATGTATTTGATTTTATTGATAAGTTAGATGAAAGTGATGAAATTGAATTCTTAGAACAAGAAGATTATGATTTCTTAGATGCAGATATCTATTTTAATCCTTATGAAAATATGTATATTTGGATTTCTGGAGGAAAAATAATTATTGTTGAGAAAACAATCGGGTTTAATGTTCTAGAAAGATATATTGATGAATATCCTATCTCAGTTATTTCAGAAGAATATGAAAGTGGCGAAGATATTGTAATCAAATTGACAGAAGATGAAGGGCAAAAAATAATATTAATAGAAGACGACCAATATGTACTTGAACTTGATGATTTAAGCGAAAATAATCAAAAGGCAAAGTTCTTAATTAACGACGAACAATTATACATAAAAGTAAATGAAGAAGGCATTGTAAGTGGATTATTAATTGAGTTGAATAAAGTTACAGATGACTACATCGAGATAGAAATCAAAAAACAAGTTATAGACAGTATTGAACTAGAAGTTTTTGTTGACGAAGAAAAAAGCTTTAAGCTTAACAGTGAAACAAACATAATAGAATTAATAAATCAAGATGCAGAGTCAAGACAGGCACTTGTTAACTTTAATGGAGAACGATATCTTCTAGAACGAGATGAAACTGAATCAATCGGCGGGATTAACGTAAAACTCGATGAAGTTTTTGATTTAGGAACTAATGACGAAGAAAACTTTGCAAGATTCATCATTTGGATAGATTGATATTTTTATTCTGTTTTATTCAGCTTTGCTGAATGACCAAAATGTTCAAAAATTTAAATTTTTGACACACTAAAAACCTTTGGTTTTTACTTGTTTTTAATTTTGTTTTTTCGGTGTCAATAGTCTATTGATTATTGAGCATTTTTATTTTAATTTTTTATTATATTTCTTAGAAATTAATATGGGGCCTCAGGAGATCCGTAGCAAAGCGAGGTGCCAGAAATATTCTATTTCTGAGTGTTTTCAAATCCTTGAGAAATTATGCTTTTCACATTGTGAAAAGTATGGGACCTCAGGAATTTATGCTGGAAAATCAAAGATTTTCTGCACCACAGGAACTACGTTCAAATCCAAAAGAACCAAATAAAAGCTATCTCTCATTGAGAGATAACTTAACTTAATATGGGACCTCAGGGATTTGAACCCTGGACATCTACGTGTCAGCATATCCATGATGACATTATTGAACGTCAGTTCGGATATCTTCAGCGTAGCGCTCTCCCAGTCTGAGCTAAGGTCCCAATAAAAAGAGAAAAATTATTGGCTTTTTTCCATGTAAGCGCACTTACCACAAGTCCATCTGTCCTTGTGTTTTGCCATAAAAACTCCTTGACCACATTTAGGACATGTTTTATTTTTAGAGGAAATCTTATCACCCTCAATCTTGTAAGTTTTATGAATCTTATAACCTGGTTTCTTTACTTTTTCTTTTGTTTTTTTATCTTTCCCGCCTTTATTAGCCATTATGATCACCTATGTTTACTCTTTTTTCTCCTCTTTAGGAGCTTCTTCTGTTTTCACTTCAGGCTTAGCTTCCCCTTTAGCAGGCTCTTCCTTTTTTTCTTCAGCAGGTTTAGCTTCTTCCTTAGGAGTTTCTGCTTTCTTTTCTTCTTTAGGAGCTGCAACTTTCATTTCACTTCTTTTTAGCAAATATTTTGGTTCGATTCTATTTTTCTTTTCTAAAGAATCGTAAACATGCGCTTCAAAGTCTGCAGTGTTTGAACCATAGACCGTTTTTATTTCTTTAATAACAATTAAGTTTTTCTCAATTTTTAATTTTTTTGTTAACTCTTCAAGCAACCACATTCTTGAAGGGGTTGTTTTACCTGAAAAATGTAATTTTCCAGTAACTTTCCGTCTATCAAGTAGTTTTTGAATTTCATCAGCTGTTATCTTTA
>CAYZNE010000071.1:0-5481 GCA_964478955.1 uncultured Methanosarcinales archaeon | reverse complement strand
CTCATAAGGGGAATGGATATAGTTTTACATATAGTTTAATGAATATTTACGAAAAAAAGCAGGATTAGATTAATTTTTCTGGAATTCTTATAGGAATAGTTGTACCAATTTCAATAAAATGTTCTGTATTTCTTGTTACAATAAAGTCTGCTTTTTCTCTTTCGGCAATAATTATGTGTAATGCATCATTTTCGTGTTGTTCTGATTTAATCATTGCTTCTTTCCTTTCTTCTTCGGAGTAACTTACTCTTATAGTTTTCTTTTTAGTTATTTTAAAGAACATTTTAGTTAATTCAAGTTTTTTAAGACCTGCTAATTCTTCTAAAACTAAATCAGATATTATAATATGGTATTTGCAATTTGTTGCTTGAAAAAATAAGTCCGATGCAGGATTACCTATTGATTTTCCAAATTCATTTTTTCTTCCTTCTACTGCATCAATAATAATACATGTGTCTATGTAAAGTTTTGTCATTATGATAATAGAAAAGTGTTATGTTTTTAAATTGTTCTTTTTTCTGGCTAGTGCTTTATATAAATATTTATAAAACCCCTAATTAAATATTCATTAATGAAAAAACTATTAACAAAATCAAAATATTTGCAAGGATTGCAGTGTTCTAAGCTGTTGTGGGCTTCGGTTAATGATAAAAATAGATTTCCTGAAACTGATATGGCTTTGCAACAAATATTTGATACTGGAACTGAAGTTGGCGTATTAGCTACAACTTTGTTTGATGGGATTAAAGTTCCTGAAGCCAGTTTTATGGGTAATATATTTGCAACTAAGAAATTGTTGACTGCTAAGAAAACTCTGTTTGAAGCAGGGATTATGGTTGATGGTTTGTTTTCTAGAGCAGATATTCTTGTTCCTGTTGGTGGGGAATGGGATATTATTGAAGTTAAATCTTCTACTGAAGTAAAAGATGTTAATATTCATGATGTTTCTTTTCAGAAATATGTTTATGAGAAAGCTGGTTTAAAGATTAGAAAGTGTTTTTTGATGTTTATTAATAATGAATATGTTCGTCAAGGTGATTTAGATGTTAATCAATTATTTACTAAAGAAGAGATCACTTCACAGGTAGAAGAGTTTAGTGTTGATATTGAAGAAAGAATTGAGAAGATGTTTGCAGTAATTACTGATGTTGAGCCTTCTGTTTCAATAAATCCTGATTGTTCAAAGCCCTATGTTTGTGCTTTGAAAGATGAATGTTGGAAGTTTTTACCTTCAAATAGTGTGTTTTCTTTATCACGTGGTGGGAAGAAGTCTTGGATGTTGTTTGATTCTGATATTATTGAAATAAAAAATATTCCTGCTGATTTTAAGTTGACTTCTAAGCAAGAGATTCAGAGAAGTGGTGAAGTGTTTATTGATGTTGAAAAAATTAAAGATTTTATTTCTGGTTTAAATTATCCTATATATTATTTTGATTTTGAAACAATAAATCCTTGTATTCCTTTATTTGATGGAATGAAGCCTTATCAAAGATTGCCTTTTCAGTATTCACTTCATATTCAGTCAGAAAAAGGTGGTTCATTAGAACATGTTTCTTTCCTAGCTGAACCTGGTGATTGTCGTTCTGCTATTTTGGAAAGTATGAAGAAGAATTTAGGTTCAGTTGGAACTATTTTAGCTTGGAATCAGTCGTTTGAAATTGGAGTTATAAAAGAATTAGTTGCTTTTGATAATTCTTATTCTTCATGGGGTGCTTCTGTTATTGAAAGAATGGATGATTTGATAATTCCTTTTAGAAACTTTTATTATTATAATCCTGTGCAGGAAGGTTCTGCTTCACTTAAGAAGGTTTTACCTGCATTGACTAAACTTTCTTATTCTGAATTAGAGATAGGGAATGGTGGAGATGCTTCAAGTTCTTTTATGAAGATTGTTGCTGGTTCTGCTTCAGATGAAGAAGTTACTTCTATTCGTAAGGCTTTGGAGAAATACTGTGAGTTGGACACGTATGCAGAAGTGAAGATTTTGGCTGCTTTGGTGAAGATAGTTGAAGATTAAAATGGATTGTTTAATAATAAAATCTCCTTATATAGATTTAATTTTATCTGGTGTTAAAACTTGGGAGATTAGAGGATCAAGAACTCATAAAAGAGGGAAAATAGGTTTAATAAAAAGTGGTTCAGGGACAATAATTGGTGAAGTAGAATTAGTCGATTGTGTTGGGCCTTTGTCTTTACAAGAATTTCTTAATAATAAAAATAAACATCAATCTAGTTCTAAAACTTTAATGTATAAGAAAACTTATGCTTGGGTTATAAAAAATCCTAAAAAGTTTGATGTTGCAAAGAAGTATAAACATCCTATGGGTGCGGTTATTTGGGTTAAAGTTTGATTATTGTATAATATTCCTAAAAAATACTTATATTTTCTTATTAGTTAAATATTTCTTCAAATATTTCTTCTAATCTTTTGTTTATATCTCCTTCAAATTCAGTATGGGGTATTTTTAAATTTTCAAGAACTAATTTAAATCTTTTAAACCCATCTTTACATCTTAATTCTACCCAATCAACATCATGACTATTTAATTGTGTTTTATTTTTATCTGATAATTTATCTGCAATAAAAATATTACTTTCTCTTGCATAAAATGCATCTGCACTTTCAGGATTTCCTTTGCCCATTAATTTAACTTCACACTTATGAATTTTTCCTTCAGTTAATAAAAAGAAATCAATTTCTCTTTCAAAATCTCCATATTTTGATTTACCTCCTCCTTCTATATTTAAACTATAATTATCTTCTGAAACCGAGTATAATTTACATAATGTCAACATTAAAGGGCCTTCAACTTTTTTACCTGCCGTACTCCATAGCCCACCTCTTAAAGCTGATCTTTTTACTGCAAGTGTATTAATAACTATAAGACTTTCACTAACAGTTAAGTCAACACTTACTCCTTTAAATTTAATAGTTAAAGTTATATTGATTTCCTCATCAGCTTTTACTAAAGATTCTATTGTTTGATATAGATTGTCATAATGTTCATTTGAGGCTTCAATTACGATTTCTTTTGTGGCAGAATTATACATATTAGAAATTGTTTTTTTATTTAATCCTGAATTAATTGCAATATCCTCTGAACTTAATTCTTTTGCTAGAAATTCTTTTTTATACCAATCTATAGAAATATCATCATTTTTGAGTTTTTTTTCAACTACTTTTTTAAAAAAATTTATTACATATTTTAAAAAATCTTCATTAATCTGATTAACAATCTCAATTCTATAATCTTGACCATGTATTAAACGTTTGATTATGTTTTTAGTTATTCTTTTACTTAATGTTCTTGTCATTTTTTATTACCCTCTTAAATTCTTTTATATTTAGAAATGTTGGTTTTAATTTATTTTCTGAGAATATTTTACTTTGAGTTAAATTTTCTTTTATTCTATTAATATATTCTTCTTGTTGTTCTGTTAAAAAGAAGAACCTATCCAAATTTATTGCAGACTTTCCAAATGTTCCACTTCCTGCAAATGGATCAAACACTAGATCTCCTTTAAATGAATAAAATTTTATAACCTTATTACATAATTCAATAGGAAAAACTGCACTATGTTTTTTATCAAATGTTGGATCAATTTTCCACAGATTAGAAGATTCATAATCTCCATTAATTTTACTTTCTTCAACGATTTTTTTATCATATTGTTTTATGTTCCAGTCAATTAATTTATCTGTTTTTTTCCTATAAACCATAACGCATTCACTGCATGCATTAGTTTTATATCCTAATGGTTTTCTGTGTTGTAGGAATCCTGCATTTCTATTTTTTGCGCTTGCTTCTGGTTTTATCCAAACAATATCATCAATAAATTCCCAACCCATCTTTATTAAGAGTGGGTGTATATCATAAGGAATAGGGTATCTTTTGCTTGAGTATTGTCTCCCAACTCTTGGGATAATTATTGGGGATGTATTTAACAGAAAAAACCTGCCTTCTTTTGTTACTCTGTGAACTTCTTTGAAAACTTCTTCCAAGAAGTCTAAATATTCTTGGTAACTTTTGTAAATTGAGTAATCTCTTGCGTTATAATAAGGTGGTGAGGTAAAAGTAAGGTGGATTGATTCATTTGGGATTAGTTTAAGGGTTTTTCTTACATCTCCTTGTATAACCTTATTTTTCATAAAATTAGGAGATTCAGCGTGGTCTGGGTCATTACTAGTGTTTTTGTTCAATTTGAATTCTTTTTTTATTATTTCTTGAATAATTTCATTTGGATGGTCTTTTAAACTCATTAGTTTATTTCTAACATCCTTATCCTTTTTAAAAACTAATAATCCTCTAATGGATTGTAATATTACTTCTGGGTCAGAATCGCTTAATAAATTAAACATTGTAGGTTTTGCTTCTGAACTTCTTAACCTTCCTATTGCTGATGTTGCTTCTCTTCTAACTATTGAGCTTTCTTTGGAATTTAGTACATTAATATAAACGGTTAATAGAGAAAGCTTTGATAATTTTGCTAAATTTTTAACAGCTAAGCATCTTATTTTGTCACTCTTATGATTTAAAAGGCCTAATAATGGTTTTTCATTAAAATTATTTGGTAATTTACCTAATCGGTTTAGTGCTTTAGTCAGTTCACCATTCTTATTTCTATCAATAAACTGGGATAATAGATTTGGATCGTTTTTTAATTTTTCAACACTTAATCCTACCATTTTATTTGTAAAAAGCTTTATACTTAATAAGTTTACTCTTTATCGTCGGAAATATTATTTATTTATCTAAAATTGTAACTATATAAATGTTATGTGTAGTTGGGGAGTGTAAATATTTATAAAAGGTATTTCCTTTCTAATATACCTGCAGAATATAAAACAACTAGTGGGGTTTTTTTCTCTTCAGTAATATAAATAATTAAGCAAAAGGTTCATATGGAAAATATAATTGATGAACATAAGAAAATTATTAATTCTATAAAACTTCTTAATAAATCTTCAGAAAGTCTGTATTCTATTCTAGAGACAACTGGCATAGCTTATAGTGAGCATAGTCAAATATTGCAGTGGATAAATCATCAATTATTACTATTAGATGATGCATTTAAACACCTTTTAAGAAATAATTCCTATGGAACAGTTTTTACAAATGTCCGATCTGTTTTTGAAAAATATTGGATATTAAATTTATGTATGAACGGATGTTTATATTATAAATATTTTAAAACCCGAAACAAAGGAATAGCAACAAGATTATGTGCACGGTGGAAAGGGGATTTGCATAATTTTCATGCGAATAATCAACATAAAAATATACTAACAGTTTTTCAAAAAGGTCAAACTATTAGAGTATCTTATAAGGGATCATATGATTCTAGGGGAAAGCTATTCCCCTTTTATTTTTTCTTGTTTCAACAATATAACCCATTAAAAGCATATCTTGGAAAAGAACCAAAACTTATTGAAAATTACCTACTGAGCTCAAAATTTATTAACGAAACCCATGTTAATCA
>CAYZNE010000070.1:621-5589 GCA_964478955.1 uncultured Methanosarcinales archaeon | reverse complement strand
TTTTCAGAAAATTTATATATGTCCTGTACCGGCATCCTGAATGCTTTTTGAAGCGGTTGTTCCGGCTTAACAAAGTCATCCAGCTGTTCCAAAACAGTAAGTCCCCTATACCAGGGCGTTTTCTTGCTGTTGCCAGCTATATTATCTCCCTTTATTCCACTAACTGGAATATAGTTCGAAGCAGATACACCAATTGAATTCAGAAATTGTGTGTAGTCTTTCACTATCTGATTATAAATTTTCTCATCATAATTGACCAGATCTACCTTATTAATCAGAACAGCAATTTGTTTTACTCCCAGCATTGAAAGCATATATCCATGTCTTTTTGAATTTTCTATTTCTTAATGAACAAAGCCTTAGTATTGGTATTAACGCCCAATATATTAAGAATAAAATTAGAATTATTATTGTTATTGTAAGCGTAAACCCAAAAATTAAGACTAACAAAAATGCTAATCCAAATATGCCAAGAAATAACGGCAAGGTATTTCTTAAATTTAAGAGAATAATATTAAAATAATCTTTAATACCTTTGTAATAAGATTTATTTATCATCCTGTATTGAATAGTCTTAATAAAAGTTCCAAAAATATAAGATAACAATAACATTGCAATTATAGATATAACCACAACAGTAATTAATATATTAATACTAGCAAGATAATTTTCTGCAATCTGAAGTTTAAAAGAATCTTCAAGTGAACCATCCTGCAATATCGTCGAGTAATCTTGTTCAAAAGTTTGAACAGATAAAGCATAATATTGAAAAGAAGCTGCAACAACTAATAACATTAAGAAGAACATAAAAAAAGATAATAAATCTAATAAACCTGACTTTATTACATATTTATTAAATGTAAAAGTTTTCTTCAATAATTTTTTTTGAATTTCAAAATAGCTCATTTATTATCACCCATAAATATCATCCAAACTTTTCTCATCTCCATTAATATCAATACCTTGAATATTAAATCTATAATTTTGTGAATCAATTATTACAATTGCTTCTCTATATTTATTAGTAGTATAATTTGAATAAAAACCAGATGTTCCAGTAATAACAGTAAATTCCATCTCTTGGTCTCCATCACTACTTAATGGGATAAAAGTATTTTCAGGCACTAACTTAACTTTATATTTTACCGTTTTATCAGTTGATGAACCTTCAGGTATCCCTTGAATATACCAACCAAGAGTTAATAAATATTCAGGATTTTGATTCTCATCAGTGTACTGAGTTTCTTGAACTTCTGCATTTAATGCAATTGTTAATGCATAATTTCGATTATCTACTGTTAACGTAGTCATACTAACTTTATTTTCGAATTCAGTGCTAAAATCTTTACTACAGATGTTTATTTCCCAAGGTTCAACAGAATACCAATTTAGTGTACCTGGATTCATATAACTTTCCATACCTTTATCAAATACATTACCGAATAAATTTAATGCATTTTCATTTTGCCACCAACTTTCAGCACTAGCAGAAATAGGGAATAGTAAAAGTAGAATTATTACTATAAACAAATAAAAAAAATTATTAATAATCTTTTTTTTCATATTAATCACCAAAATCAATACCTTTACAAGCATTACCTAACTTTGCGTTCATAGTGCCAAAATAATCACCACCATAAACACTTTGTTTTAAAGAGATTATTTCTTGTACTTGTAAAGGAATTACTAATCCAGCACAAATCCATTGTCTCCAAGGTTGCTCAACATAAGGAATAGGAATTAAAGAATTATAATATTGGCCACAAGCACCTTGGAATGCAAAAGAAATTGCGGTGCCTAGAACTGCAGCACTTGCTGCTTTAATAAATTGGTTACCTAACCCCTGACCCTCATCAAAAGCTTTTAGGTGAACTTGAGCACTTTCAAGATATAAACAATCTCTAAAAGCATATAATTCTTCACAATAAGAAGAATCAAGACCATTATTTTTGGAAATTTCTAAACATTTTATATGCATACATTTTAATTCTTTTTCTTTCTTTAAATTATAATAGGTAGCACCCATACACAACCCATCATACTTTGTGCTTTTATAAGGATTTATTATCCAGGTATCAAAGTTAAATTTATCTGCCTTCATCATGTCTCTATTAGATTCTGCTTCAATTGCAGGATCCAAATAATCATCCTTAAAAAAAGAATAATCACTTTTTAATATTTCTAAATCCCTGTTTGTTTCAAATGCAATTTTTAAACCTTCAAAATATTCATCTGAAACACCTGAATGAAATGTAGCTAATTCTAAACGATTATCTACTAAAAGGGTATCAAAATCACCAACAATCTTACCCACATCATTTGCAACTAGGGCATTTGAAAGAGATAACTCTCTATGCTCAGCCCAAAGTTCAGTTAAACGATCAATTTCTTCCTCACTATAAACTGATTCTTCTAAGGCCGCAATATCTGTTTCATATTCTTCAATTTGTGCTTGAAACTCAGCTAACTCAATTTGTGCTTCAGTAAGAGCACTATCACCAAACATTTTACCTTCAAAATAAGCATCCCATTCTTTCTGTTCAGCAACAAAAGTTATCAATTCTTGAGTATCATAAAATTGGCAATTATAAAGAAAACAAGCCATTTTAATACCAACACCTGTTGTGGGAGGACTAATCCTCCTTATAACTACAAGAATATTAGAATATATATTTCCTGCAGGCCAAAAGTATTTCTCAACAGAATCCAAAGTCTTCATACCAACAAAATTATGAAAACTTTTACTTGCAGGAGCTGTTAAAGGAAAAAGTCCTGCCACGACTTTTAGAAGAATATCAACAGTTTGAATAACAGAATTAACAATGACCATAGTT
Organism: uncultured Methanosarcinales archaeon; assembly: GCA_964478955.1. Classification (GTDB taxonomy): domain Archaea; phylum Nanobdellota; class Nanobdellia; order Woesearchaeales; family CAYZNE01; genus CAYZNE01. The sequence goes on along the minus strand of CAYZNE010000070.1, from coordinate 2,755 downwards.
TTCCCAATATCACAAAGCATTGACATAATACTATTTAGACTTTCCCTCCACTCAAGATCTTTATTCAAATCTTTTATATCATCCTTAAGAATATCAATATTCTTAGCTATTGTTTCATCAGGACCTGCAATATTCAGACCAAAGAATTCCATTGGTGCTGTGAAGTTCATATATTGTTTTTTTAGAAAGTAAGTATTTTTAATTCTTCCTTCAAATGCAATTGTGCAAATTAAATCTTTGCTATCTGTAACAATATCTTTTCCACCAATTAAAACAGACGCAGTTGCAGAAAGAGGTTCTTTATTTAAGAAATACCATGAATCATCATAACCATAAACATAATCATCACCAAGATCTTCATCATAGGCTTCACAATTAACAATTTCATAATCTATTATACCAACTTGCTTTGATGCAAGAGTAAATTCAAGAGGAATATAAAGTTTCCAGTGTTTAAATGAAGCAACTCTTTTATCAATAAATGAGTTATATCCTTCACCAATATCAATGGCACTTACTAAGGTTGGAACAGTTTCCATATCACCTATGCAAGTGTCTATTGTGAATTCATAATCTGCATAATTACCTGCTAAGTCTTCAACACGAACATCAACTAATTTATCTGTTTCTTCAATAGATAAAAAATTACTTATGTCTAATTCACAATCAAATCCACTATCTCCTCGAACACAATCATTCCTGTGCACTTGATCAATAGTGAGATTAGAGCTTGCTGAAATTTTTAATTCAGTACTCAAATCCTCAGATGCACTCAACTTAACTGTTAAAGTGTCTTCTGAAGTTAAACAATAATCTTGAACTTCATTATTATTTACTAAAAGAACTTTGGAATCCTCAGAAATAACTGGTGCCTGCATATCAATAACAACCAAAGATTTATCTAAACCATTTAAACCTTTACCATAATCATCTGATGCACTATGATCAATATATAAGTATTTAGATAACCCTTTATTCGCTTCATCTACTTGGACTGTATAAATGCATCTCCAATCTCCTAACTCATCATCACAGGTAAAAGGATTAGCAACATTATACGCTGAAGTCAATTGAGATATTTTTATTGGAACATTCATTTGTCTAAAACTTGTATCTGCTGATCCTGCAATTGTAACATATAAAACTGTATTTTTTCCAATAAAACATTTTCCATCAGAATCACAGTTTCTTTCTAAGTCAGGACCAATGTGTGTTACATCATTCTCTGCGTTAACAATTTCGTATTCTCTTTCTATAGTTTCAATAGCAACATTATTCTGAGAATCAATTGCAGTTATAGTAAAAGAAATTAATTCGTCTCCAGGGTGAAGATTTATATTCTTAAAAGTACATCTATTAAGATTTATTTCAACATCAAGCATACAAGTTGCAAGTTTGTTTTCATAACCTATATTTTGTATTGGTACATTATTAAAATCACCTAGGTCTCCTCTAACCTGCACAAGGTTTTCTTCATTAATAAGAACAACAACATCCACTATTGGAACTTGAGGATTATTAAGTGCGATTTTATCTAGAGGAATTTCTCCTTGCATTATATCAAAAGAACCTAATATTACAGGAGGGTATGCATCCATTGTTAATTCTTCATCAGCAACTTCTTCTCTACTATTTCCAACTTCATCTTTTGCTTGAATTGAAACTGCAATAACTGGCTCAGGAGTTATTGGAAAAGTGAGTACACCTTCTGCAGAACAATTGCCAATACCTGAATTTACAACCTCTGTATGTTCTAAATAATTATTTACAAATATCTTAAAATTATCCACCCCACTGCATTCTACATCATCACTTCCAGACGTGTCTGTAATATTATAAACTATTGTTAACTGATTTCCATTTAAAGACTGAGTAAAACTTACATCAGGTGCATTTGAATCAAGACTATAAGTCAATACATATTTTTGAAAAGCACCACTTTCATTTATAGCAATATCAACAGATTTTGACCCTGCTTCATACTGGGGACCAAAATAACAATAACAAATACTATAAATATCATCACACTCACATGAATAGAGCTCGCCAGAGGAATTTACATAAACCATTCCTCCAGATTGATTTACCTCTGCAGTAAATTCTTCTCCTGACCTAATAAATTTATCAATGTTTT
>CAYZNE010000070.1:0-611 GCA_964478955.1 uncultured Methanosarcinales archaeon | reverse complement strand
TAGCTTCAACTTCATGTTTTTCAGCAATACTGATAAATTTATCAATGTTTTCAGAGCCATAGATTATAGCATAATTATATGCAAAGACTGGTGTCAAAGAAACTATAAGAAACAACATAAATATAGCTATTAACTTCTTATAAATAATTAACACACCCATAACCATTACTTATAGAAGACGCATTTTTAAAGGTTATTAAAATTTGATATAACAATCAAAAAAGACATTAAAACTAAAAATGGAAAAGACATAACTTCTAACTTAAAAAAAGCCTTAATAAGTTAGGTATCACTTCGTAGTGATTAGCTTTGGAAAAGTTTTTAAATGTATTTTCACATCTTTATTACTTAAATGAAGAAATTAATGCTAGTAATACTTTTTGTATGCTTTTTATTAGTTTCTTCTTTGGTTTTTGCTGGTCCTTTTCGTGATGTTACTGTTAGTATTACTGATCATTTGGGCAACCAAGTTGAGGATGCTAATGTTTCTATGTATGTTTTGGAAAACAATTATTTTGATTATTCTAATTTAACTGATTCTGGTGGAGTGGTTGTGTTTGATGTTGATGCTAGGGTTTGGGTTAAGGTTAAGAATAATCTTCCTTTGATTA
>CAYZNE010000069.1:0-5707 GCA_964478955.1 uncultured Methanosarcinales archaeon | reverse complement strand
TACTTGAATTATAGACTTTATTAATATATAAGATTTAGTAAATTCACCATAAATCTCATGTGAATTTCTTTCCACTTGATGTAAAACATATAATTTATTTAATTTATTATTTTCTTCTTTCAAATAATCTCTTGTTCTAAATGAAGAAATTGTTTCTAAATTGTTTTTTCCACAGAAATAATGTAAAATCTTATCTCCAATCGAATAATTTGGAAAACTTACTTGTAAATTCATTCTGTTAATAGGCTTTTTTAATATTGTAGGTGCTAAATGTATAAAATATATTTCTTTTCCAATACTTAAACTTAGACTAATTTCACATTTATTACTAACAAAAAATTTATATGTTATATTTTCATTATGAAAATTATTGTTTTCAATTTCATCTTTAATTAATTTGTTTATTTTTTTATCATAATTATTACGATAAATAGAAAAAATAAAATTTGGCATTGAATAAGGAGGGTTGTATATTAAATCTTCTTTTTCTTTTTTGTCTTTTTTCATTTTCATTTTACTTCTTTTTTGATGTTATAATATTCATTCATAACATCTACTAAGGAGTTTACAGTAGAAACTAATGCATATTCTGTTCTTAAGACTCCTTCAATACATAGCTTGCTACTATTTTTATTCTTAATTTTAATGAAATCTTCTTTCTTTTCTTCAGGTTGGTAACATTTTAAGAGAAATATTCTTCTTTTGTTAGAATATTTACTTAAAATTGAATTAAGTTTTAATTGCTCTGGAGTCAAGTTTCTTATACCATCTTTTTTTGTTTTTTTTCCTGGGATGCCCATGTTCAAATACATCTCATCTCCTGTACCCCCATCTGTTAAGCTAATTACTAATTTTTTTCCGTTTTCTAAAGTTTTTTTTAGAATTGCATGTAAATCACGATAATCATCTACAACTTCTTTGTCCCAATTTGGAAAGGTGTTTTGTATATACTTCTTAAAGCCAGAATAAATAGGTAAATAATCTATGCTCTTCCCAGATAATTCAAGTCTTTCGAAAAATTTCATAACGTTTGATAATATTTTCATTTTACCCACTTTTGATATTTGTTACCATTGAGTAGTTGTTGCAACTTAATAAAACTATCTATTAAATTTTCCTTCAAAACGCAACATTTATAATTAAAAAGAACATTCTAAAGCATTATGCAAGAATTTAGCTTAGATTTAAAAGATAAGAAAATACTCTATCAGTTAGATTTAAACTCCAGACAGCCTAATTCTGATATTGCAAAAGAAGTTGGATTAAGCAAAGATGTAGTTAATTATAGAATAAAAAAATTAGAAAAAGAAGGTTTCATAAAAAGCTATTATACTATACTTAATCTTTCTAAATTAGGATATTTTAGTATAAGAGTTTATGCAAAGTTTTTTGATGCAGCAATTTCTAAACAAAAAGAAATCATTGATTTTTTAGTAAATCACAATAAATCATTTTCTATTACTGAAATTGAAGGACCATATGATTTTGGGATAATGGCTTTAGTAAAAAATATTTATGAATTTGAAGAATTTTATCTTGAATTTAAGAAAAAATTTAAACAATATATACAAAGTGATAAAACTGCAATTTTTACAGGAGTTTATCATTTCCATAGGGCATATTTATTAGACAAGAAAACAGATGATTATCCTCCTGAGTATTTTGGCAGATCAGAAATAATCAAGCATGATGAAATAGATATTAAAATATTAAGACTTCTCGCAAAAAACTCAAGAATTCCTACAATTGAAATCTCAAAGAAATTAAACATTCCTGCAAGAACAATTGCATTTAGAATAAAGCAGCTTGAAAAAAAGAAAATAATACAAGGTTATAGAATTCTTTTTAATTTTGAGTTGTATGGCTATGAATATTATAAAGTTGATATAAATCTAAAAGATACAACAAGACTAAATGAGTTGATTGCATTTGCACATTCACACCCAAACATTATCTACATTGATCAGACAATTGGAGGTTCTGATTTTGAATTTGATGTTGAAGTAAAAAACAAACAAGAATTCAGAAAACTGATGCAAACTCTAAAAAACAAATTCCCTGAAATAAGAACTTATACTTATTTCACAGCAAAGAAATATAACAAATTATTGTATTTCCCTGAGAATTGATGGTTCTCAAAAAAATTACATAGTTTCAACTGGAACCACAAACTCAACCAATAGCTTTATAAAAATGTTAAATCATATTAAATTTACAAAAGAGGTGTAACTTGTCAAAAGATATTGATAAAAAACTTTATGAGAAATTTAGAGTTAAGATTGAGAATGAGTTAAAAAATGATTTTAATCCTAAGAAAAAGGGTTTAAAACCAATTACTTCTAGACAATATGATAAATTTAGAGAGTCTTTTCTTCCTAAGCATCTTTCTTATTATGAAAAGGCCTGTGATTTCTCAGAAAAGGTTTTTCGAATGGCTCCTGATTCAAAGAAGGCAGAAAAAATTCAAGAAGATCTTGACACTTGTCATCTTAATTGTACTCCTGCAGGTGTTGCAAGTTTTGCAATTCTTGGACCAATGATATTTATTGTTGTATCTTCAATATTAGGTTATTTATTTCCATTTGTCGTTGATGGGTCAACTGAAGGAAGTGGGTTCTTCCTTGTGTTCTCAATTTTGGTAGGATTAATTTTAATGGTTCCTCTAAATAAGTATCCTAACTTTCTTGCAACTACCTGGAGAATGAAGGCAAGCAATCAAATGGTTTTATCTATTTTTTATGTTGCTACATTTATGAGGCATAGTTCAAATTTAGAACTTGCAATTGATTTTGCAGCAGAACACCTTAATCCTCCTCTATCTTTAGATCTTAAGAAGGTTATTTGGGACGTTGAAACACAAAAGTATTCTTCAGTAAAAGATTCACTTGACTCTTATCTTGAGAATTGGAAGAATTATAATAGAGAATACATTGAATCAATGCATTTAATTGAAGCAAGTTTATATGAAACTTCTGAATCACGAAGAGTTGATACTCTTGATAAATCTTTAGAAGTTATTCTTGAAGAAACTGAGGAGAAAATGATGCACTTTGCACATAATCTAAAAACTCCTCTTGATACTCTTAACATGCTTGGTATTGTTCTGCCTGTTTTAGGTTTAGTTATTTTACCATTAATGGTAAGTTTTATGCCAGAAGTAAAATGGTATCATATTGCTGCAGTATATAATATTGCTTTACCTGCCGCAGTTTACTTTCTAGGAAAAAGCATTCTTGCAACAAGGCCATCTGGTTATGGTCACGTTGATCTTACGACGTCTCAGAATTATAAGAAATATACAAACATTATAATAAAGATGGGCAAAAAAGAATTAAAATTCAGTCCATTATATATTTCAATTATTGTTTTTTCACTGTTATTTTTTATAGGAATATTTCCTCTTTTACTACACGCCTTTGCCCCTGATTTTGATTTAGTTATTATTGCGCCTGGCGGCGGCGCTCCTGTTTTAACAACTCTATACAATGTTGAAGATCAGAGAACAATACAGCATTCTTTTTTAGGTTATAGATATAATGATGAAGCAAAGACAAGAAAAATTGGTCCTTTTGGTTTAGGCGCTACTCTAATGTCTCTATTTATTCCATTAGCATTTGGGTTGGCATTAGGTTTATATTATAAATTTAGATCTGCAAATGTGATGAAGATTAGAGAGAAAACAAAACAGTTAGAAGATGAATTTGCATCTGCATTATTCCAACTCGGGAGCAGATTGGGTGATGGTCTTCCTCCTGAATTAGCATTCGGTAAAGTTTCTGAAGTTATGCAGGGAACTGTTACAGGTAAATTCTTTGAACTTGTATCTTTAAATATTCGTAAATTAGGAATGTCTGTTGAGCAGGCAATATTTGATAAGAAAAAAGGTGCAATAAACTTTTTCCCTTCTAATCTTATTGAAACTTCTATGAAAATTCTTATTGAATCTGCTAAAAAAGGTTCTGCTATTGCAAGCCAAGCTCTAATTAATGTTTCAACTTATGTAAAACAAATGCATAGGGTTGACGAGAGATTAAGAGATTTAATGGTTGATGTTGTTTCAAGTATGAAAGCACAGGTTAAGTTTTTAACACCTGTTATTGCAGGTGTTGTTATTGGAATTACCAGTATGATCACAACAATTCTTGGTTCTCTAACTGTTCAGATGGAATCTTTAACAGGTGTTGGAACAGATGCAGGTGCAGGAGGATTTCAAGCTGCAGGGTTGTTGTCCATGTTTAGTGCAGGTGTTCCAACATACTTTTTTCAGGTTATTGTTGGTTTATATGTTGTGCAGATAGTGATTATACTGACCATCATTAGCAATGGTATTATTAATGGAACAGACAAACTAAATGAAAAGTTTCTTCTCGGTAAAAACCTTATTAGTAGCCCATTGCTCTATTGTTTTATTGCAGGAACAGTCATACTAATTTTCAATCTAATTGCAGGTTCTATATTGATTGGCTTGATTTAACACAATCTTTAAATATAGAGGGGATTATATTCTGTTTATGATAAGAAAAACAAAATATTATTCATATAAAACAGGAAAACTTGCAAAGGGTTGTAAACTCTGTGTAAAGGGAAGAAAATCAGTTCTTTTCAGTACAGGCATTTGCCCTAGAGATTGTCTTTTCTGTCCTATATCTGATGAAAAAAAGAATAATGACGTTGTATACATTAATGAATTAAAAATTAGTGAACTTGAGATTAATAAGCTCATAAAAGAAATAAAATTATCTAAGTCAAAAGGGGTTGGCATAACAGGAGGAGATCCGCTATCCAAACTTAGTAGAACTGCAGGATTTGTAGTGATATTAAAAGAAGAATTTGGCAAGAAGTTTCATATTCACTTATACACTAGTTTTAATCTTGCAACAAAAGATAATCTTCAAAAGATATCTAATACAGGTGTTGATGAGATTCGTTTTCATCCTGATCTAAATAATGATGCTTTATGGAAAAATATAGGCAATGCTAAAGGTTTGTCTTGGAAAATAGGAGTTGAAGTTCCAGTTATACCTGATAAAGAAAAGGAATTATTTAAGTTACTTGATTTTTTCAAAGGCAAAGTTGACTTTTTTAATTTTAATGAGTTTGAAATGAGTGATAATGCAAATGTTGATAGGTTTAAGGAGAAATACTCTGTTGCAGATGATGAATCTTATGCTATTAAAGGTTCTATTGATCTTGGACTTAAGATAATTGGCTATTGCAATAAAAATAAACTAAATTGTCATTTGTGTTCTGTAAAACTAAAAGATAAAGTTCAACTTGCAAATAGGGTGAAATTGAGAAGTAAAAATTCTAAGCTTCGAACAGATAAGATAAACAAAGAAGGTCTCTTAAAAAGAGGAGTTGTTTATTCCCAGATGATTCCTGGAATAGGTTATGAAAGAGAGCTATATGGTTTATCTTCTGTTGATATAGAAAAAGAACTTGTTGAACTTAGAAACTTACAGAATCGTTTAAATAAAGTCTTTGATATTCCTTTAAGGAAACTTTTTATAGATGCAAAGAAGTTGAGAATATTAACAAGTGAAAGATTGGCAAGAAAATTAGCTAAAGATATTCCTGAGCAGTGTGCAGTTATTTTAGAGTATCCTACTGCAGATAGTTTAGAGGTTGAGATTGAATTAATAAAGCCATAAGCTACATTAATATTTGCAACATCCAAAGGTCAAAATTCAATTGACTTACACTTTTA
>CAYZNE010000068.1:0-6008 GCA_964478955.1 uncultured Methanosarcinales archaeon | reverse complement strand
TAACTAGAAAAGAAATCTATCATAACCTTCTTACCTTCACTAAAATCACCATTTACCCCTAAAATATGGCCTGCATTTTTTATAATATGTAATTTAGCATTTGGAAAAATATCAACTATTTTTTGAGCATTCTTATAATCTACTTCTTTGTCTTTATTTCCGTGAATAATCATGATTGGTTGTTTAATATTTTTTGCGTGTTCAAGTATAGAATATTGTTTAGCATCATTATAACAATTAAAACTAATGCATTTTCCATCACCATAACAAATTAAACCTTTATCCCTAAACTCCCGTACTTTATCTTCTCCATTTTTCTCTACTAATTCTTTTTGAAAATCATATGTTGATGCTCTTAAAAATAATCTTTTAATCTCAGGATATTTTAAAGCAACTATTAAAACGACATTCCCGCCAAAACTTGTTCCAATTAAACTAATTTCTTTAAACCCTTTTTCTTTAAGAAAATTAATTGCTGCTTCAACCTGTTTAATATAATTAGAAATATTACAACCAGTTCTAAAATCAAGATCTGATTCCCCCTGATTATCTAAATCAATTCTTAGTGCACTAATTCCTATTTTATTTAATTCATAAGCATTAATTTTAGCACTTGTCTCTTTTGTTGAGCTAGTACCATGAACTAAAATTACCACTTCATTTTTATTTTCAACAGTATGCAAAACTCCACAGACTTTACCAAGCTCTCCATTAAAAAAAACCTTTTTCTCCATAAATAATATTAAACCTTAATTCTTTAAATAATTTTCCAGAAAAATTACCATAAAACAAAATTTTAACAAACTTTATTAATTCTTAACCTTATTCTATTATCATGGCAAGCATGCGACAAAATAAAGCAAAAGGATCAAAAGCAGAAAGAGAATTAATTAATTTATTCTGGCAAGCAGGATGGGCTGCAATGAGAGCTGCAGGCTCGGGAAGCACACAATATCCTAGTCCAGATATAGTTGCAGGTTGTGCAAATAAGAAAATTGCTATTGAAGCAAAATTCACTGCTAGTAGCACCACAAAATATTTTGCACAAAAAGAAATTACTGAACTACAATACTTTTGTGATAAGTTTGGTGCTGAACCTTGGGTTGCAGTTAAGTTTGACAAGGAACCCTGGTATTTCTTTCCATTGCATGATTTAAAGGAAACTAGCAAGAATTTTGCAATAACTTTAAAAGATGCAAAGATTCAAGGGTTATTATTCGAAGAGGTTATTAAGTAAAATGTTTGATATAATAACAATAGGTTCTGCAACAATGGATGTTTTTGTTAATACAGATGTCAAAACATTAAAAATTCGAACAAAAAAAGATAACCAAGAATATATTTCTTTTCCTCTTGGAAGTAAAATTCTGATTCAAGAATTAGACCATCATACAGGGGGTGGCGGAACAAATACTGCAGTAACTTTTGCAAAATCTGGTTTGAAAACTGCATTCCTTGGTAATATTGGTGAAGACCATAATGGAGAACTAATTTTAAAAGAATTAAAACAGCATAAAATTAAATTTCTAGGAAAAGTTCATGGAAAAACTGGTTACTCTGTAATACTAGATGCAAACAATGATAGAACTGCACTTGTCTACAAAGGTTGCAATGATAAAGTTCCTATTGAAAAAAATAAAGTTAAAAGATTAAAAACTAAATGGTTCTATATTGCAAGTGTAACTGAAAAAATGTTTAGTATTGCAAAAGAGATTTCAGAGAAAAAAGCAAACATTTGTTTTAATCCAAGTTCATACATGACTAAAAAGGGTTTAACATATCTTAGGCCAATACTAAAAAACACCCATTGCCTTATTTTAAACAGTGAAGAAGCAAAATTACTAACAAACAAAGCAGATATTCTTGAAAATCTTAAATTATTAAAGAGAAAAATAGTTTTTGATGGTATTGTTGTTATTACTGCAGGCAAAAAAGGTGCTTATGCATATTATGATAACAAAGCTTATTTCTTAAAAGCAAACAATATTGAAGTTAAGGAGTCAACAGGTGCAGGTGATGCTTTTGCATCAGGGTTTATCTTAGGAATAATAAGAAATTATTCTATTGATTTTTCTATGAAAATGGGCATGGTTAATGCTGAACACACGATTCAAAAGCTCGGTGCAAAAGAGGGTTTACTTGGAAAGACAATTGTTCACCTAGCAAAGGCTGATGAAAGGAAAGTTAGAGTTAAATGATAAGATTATATATTACTAAAGCAATTGTAGAATTTGATAATAAATATTTACTTCTAGAGAAAATCAAAGATGACATTAGTAATAACAATAAAGGTAAGTGGGAAGTTCCTGGTGGCAAGATAGAAGAAAACGAAACACCAAAACAATCAATTCTAAGAGAGATGAAAGAAGAAACAGGCCTAAACTTTGAAATTATTAAAGAACTTCCATTATTAGATTTAAAAAAAGAAAACTTTGAAAGTAAATGCCATGTTTTTCTTATTAAAGCCCTATCTGATGAAGTTATTCTTTCAAAAGAACATTCAAATTTCGTTTGGGTAACTTCAGACCAAGTTAAGACAATGGAATCAGTTCTATTTCCAGACTTACTTTTAGACTATTTATATCAAGCAGATACATATTTCAAACAAATATGTTAATTTATAAAGAAATTCTCGGTAAAAACAGGAATATTTAAAAAGATTCAAAGCAAAAATCAATCAATATACTTATGAATATACAATTTAATACGTTGAGGTGCTAATATGCGTTCAAAAATCATTTCGAAATCTAAAAAAGGCGATGAGCCGTCAGCTGGAAGTTCAGCTGTAATGTTGGTAATTATCGCAGCATTAATTATTTTCTACTTACTATCGGTTCCACCTGCAGAAAGACAGAAACTGCTTGAAGGAGAGCCTTTAGAAGGGAATAATGGTGGAACAGGAACTGGAAGCAGTGCACCTGAAAATGAAGCGTTATTAAGAGAAAATATTGGCAGATTAGTTAAAATGCCTTTCTCAGAGAAAAATCACGAGATGTCTGCTCTAACTGTTAGCACACAGACAAATGCAGAAGTAATAACAAGTAAAAGCTCATTATACATTAGAAATTCTATTTTTACAAAAAACTTTCCAACTATAAACTTTGAAATTGATCCTGATCATTCTGATAACTTAAAACTTAGCTTTAATGTTGAGAAAGCATCAGGAGTTCTTATGATATATCTTAATGGACAAGAAATATTTGCAGGAGAAGTAAAATATACAAGCCCCCCAGCAATAGAACTTCCAAGTTCAGCTCTAAAAGAAGACAATAAATTATTATTCTACCTTTATAGACCAACATGGGCATTTTGGAGAATTAATGAATACCAACTTTTAGATGTTAACATACTTGGTGAAGTTGAAGATATTTCAAAAAGCACAGCAAACATTGATTTCGCACTTACAGATATTGAATATACAAACATTGATCAAGCAACATTCTTCTTCATACCTGATTGCACACTTAGTGAAGTAGGAAAATTAAATATCTATCTTAATACTAGAAAAGTTTATTCTGCAATACCTGATTGCGGTGTTCAAAATTATATTATTTTAGACACATATGATATAAACTCAGGGAAAAACACTATTGGTTTTAAAACAGAAAAAGGATCTTATCTAATTGATCAACCTAGAGTAAAAACTAAATTAAAAGATCAAATATTTCCTATTTACTATTTTGATCTCAAAGAAAAATATTTCTATGACGAAGAAGATGATGACGATGATGAAAACAAATACAAATACTTCTGTGGAATAGACGAAGTAAGTATTTATCTTGAACATGAAGGAGAAAGTATTGATACTGATGTAGATTGTGATGATGACGAAGATTGTAATGGAAACTTCAGAAGATACAACAATCCAAAATCAGATAGTACAGTTAGAAATGCACTTTGTGAAGAATTGGATGATGATGAATACAAATACTTCTGTGATGAAGATGACAGGAGCATACTAATTAAAAACGAAGATATTGTTGAAGATACAGGTTGGAATTGTAACACCGATAAAACTTGTGAAGATAATTATGAATTATATAATTCTATTCAACTAGAAAGCATGGTTAAAGATGAAATCTGTGAATATGATGAAGATATTGGAAATGACTATTTTGGTGAAGCAGAACTAAAAGGAAAATACGATGTGGATGTTACACTAAGATTTAATAATAATGACTACAAAGAACTAACTGTATGGGTCAATGGTTATAGAAAGCATGTTTCAACAAGAGAATCATTATATGATTTTAATATAGATACCTATGTATTCCCAGGTTCTAACTCAGTAGAATTAGTCCCAGATACAGATGATTTATCCATAACAGAACTTAAAGTTGAACTTACAGAAGAAGAAAACTAATTAACTCTAATTTTTTATAAAGAGGTATTGAGAATTTAAAATGATAATGGGTGGTGTAAGAAATAAATATAATATAATAAGTTTCGGCTTGGCAATATTGGTTTTTGTTATTGATCTTGCATTTTTTGGGTTTCAAAGAACTACTTCTAATCTGCCACGTATAATTTTAATGTATATTATTTTGTGTATTGTTTATTTTATCATAGAACTTGCTGGAACAGGGGCAAGATACTTAAAAGTAAGCTTAAAACAATTTGGAATTTCTTTTTTATTATCTATTTTACAAATAGCAATACCTTATTTAATCCTAACATATCTTGCTGATATTTTTGGAACACTAATAGGACTCATATTCTTTATGCTTGGAATAATGGGTGCACCATGGATAATCTACTTCTTATTTATTAATCCACCTGATTTTAAATTTGTTGCAGTTGTAAGAGTAATTTGGTTTATAATACTACTTGTTATAGGGTTGGTTTATCTTGGGCCAGCAATTGTCAGGGGTGCAGAAGGAGTTTCAGTTAGCACAAGCCTCACTGTTACTCCAGTAGATGCTTTAAAAGAATTTAGTGTTATGTTGGTTGGACAATTTCAGAATACTAGACAATCTATTAATCAAACACTTAATGCCAAACTTCATCCTGAAGGAGCCAAGTCTCAAATTGATAAAGATAGCAAAAGAAGACTCGGTGTTTTTATTGATGATTTAAGATTAATGTTTAAGAATATTATTGAAGGAGAACCATTTGATATAATTGGAACAATGGAAGTAAATACAATATTTGATGAAATCCAAATTACAACAAAATGTTTTATTGAAAGCACAACTAATTCAAGAGTTAAAGTTCAAGGAATTCAAACTGAACATGAATTTTTTGTTCTTGGGCAGGATTCAAGAATCCTAGATTGTCATCTACCTGCTATGGCAAAAGGAAGATATAATACTTATTTTGAAAGCAATTTTAAATTTGAAACTTGGGCATATCTTGAATATGCTTTTGTTAATAAAGACCTTGCACTGAATTTTATTAGAGATGGTAGAGATATTAATAAAGTTTTAGACATAGAAAAAGAATATACACCTGTTTTTACTGATGGTCCTGTTCAAATAATGATGATTGCTGCAAATCAACCAATAATAGTTGATTTAGGAGAAGGTAGGAGTGCACTTCCAAAGTTTGGAATCTATCTTAATAGATATTGGAGAACAGGAGAAATAAATTCTGTAAACAGAATTGTTGTTCAAATGCCTAAAATGATTAATCTAACAGATTGCACACCAACAAAATATAAACCAGAAGAAATGCAAACTCATCCTGATACTACAGAAGGAAGTGATTATTTTCATTACTATGTTTTTGCTAACAATGATAAAAGACCAGGTGCACTTGAAAGTTTTACCTGTTCTATTAATATTGATAAGGACTTATATCAAGAAGAAAAGCAATTAAATCAAAAACTAGAAAAAACAATTGTTGTTAGTGCTATATATGATTATAGAAGTGAATCAAAAAAACAATTGGTAAATGTTATTGAATCAAGAATTTAGTAAAAATGGCATCAAAATCAAATAATATTAAGATATTAGCATTGATATTAATAGCAGTAGTTTTATTATCCTCGTGTATAAATCAAAGCTCTT
>CAYZNE010000067.1:0-6018 GCA_964478955.1 uncultured Methanosarcinales archaeon | reverse complement strand
AAATTCTTTTTTAAGACTCTTAAGCCTGGAAATAATAGGCTTTATTTTTGTAGAATATATTAATATATCTTTATCATGATAATAAAAAGAAGGGATTGAACCGAATAAATCATTTATTATAGATATGCACTTTTTCTCAATTCTTATTGCATTAAAAGTTGCGTAAGTTATGTTCTTATAATTTTTAGGGGAAGAAATAAGTTTCTTAGGGATTATTACTCCATCTGTAATCTGAAATAAACCTTCTTTTTTAAAAATATTATTTCTCCACTTATAATCATAAAACTCTAAATAAAATTTAGGTTTTTTAACAACTTTTTTTTTAAGATCTGCAAACAAAGGAATCTCTGGCTTAAGAAAAAAAGAGTTCTTCTTAAAATAATATTCAAAATATATCTCGGCCATTTTAATTCTAAATTAACTCATAAAATTTGTAAATACTTTTTATAACATAATTAATGTCTTCAACAGTAATACCATAATACATAGGCAACCTTAACAATCTTTCACTTTCTTTTGTTGTGTATTTATCTGCTCCACTAAACTTACCACAAACTTTACCTATTTTAGATGAGTGTAAAGGAATATAATGAAAAACAGACATTATATCTTTTTGTTTCAAAAAATTAATCAAATTAGTTCGCTCAGTTATATCTTTACACTTGATATAAAACATATGTGCATTATGTTCACAATATTTTGGAATAAAAGGCAATTCAATTAATCCTTTAGACTCTAACTCTTTCAACCCTTCATAATATAAATTCCAAGAATTTAAACGATTTTTGTTTATTTCATGAGCTTTCTCTAGTTGAGCATATAGATAAGCTGCATTTAACTCACTTGGTAAATATGAGCTTCCAATATCAACCCAAGAATATTTATCAATTTGCCCTCTATTAAATTTACTTCTATCAGTCCCTTTCTCTCTAATTATTTCAGCTCTTTCAATATATTTTTCATTATAAATCAGCAAAACTCCGCCTTCACCCATGGTATAATTTTTAGTTTCATGAAAACTATAACAACCGAAGTCACCTATGGTGCCCAATGCCTTTCCTTTATATGTTGATAGCATTCCCTGCGCTGCATCTTCTATAACTAATAAGTTATGCTTTTTTGCAATTTCGTTTATCTTGTCCATCTCACAAGAAACACCTGCATAGTGAACAGGTATTATTACCTTAGTTCTTTTAGTAATTGCCTTCTCAATTAGATTTTCATCTATATTCATTGTGTCAGGTCTGATATCCACAAACACAATCTTCGCACCCCTTAAAACAAAAGCATTCACCGTTGAAACAAAAGTGTATGAAGGTGCAATTACTTCGTTTCCTTCTTTAATATTAGCTAAAATTGCAGCCATTTCTAAGGCATGAGTACAAGAAGTAGTAAGTAATGCTTTTTTAACATCCATATTATTCTCAAACCAAGAGTGACATAATTTAGTAAATGGCCCATCACCAGACAACAGTTTATTTTTTATTGCCTGTTGAATATAATCAACTTCTTTCCCGATATTAAGTGGAACATTAAAAGGTATCATTTTATTTACGATAATGAAATATTTGTTTAATATTCTGAATTTTAAATCCCTGTTTAATATAACAATTCAAAATAGGTTTATTAGTTAAGTGAGTCTTAGATAAACATTTTTTATAGTTAAGTTTTTTGAAATAACCAAAATTATGATTTATTAATTTAGAAGCTATCCCTTCATTTCTATATTTTGGATCTACAAAAATTAATAATAAATCCACTGTTTCCGAATCAATTATTTTAGCAGTGGTAAATCCTTTTGGAATATTCCCATCTAATATTATAAAAAAGTAATCACAAAACTTTTTACTAACTGAATTCTCGAACCATTTTTTATACAAATTAGCTGAACTCTCCCTAAACCGCCTATCCTTATAGAATCTGCTAAACACAGATAAATTTACGAACTGATTTTCTAAAAGAACTAAATCTACTTTATCTTTAACTGTAAAAAAATCAACAACTTCAGAATTAGTCTCTGAATCTTTTTTTAAATCTGCAACAAAATCAACTTCTATATCTATTAAAGAAAAATCATTCTTTATCAAGACGTCTAAGTTCTCATAGGTTAATTTTTGATAGTAATATAAAATGTTAACTTTTTTATTATCAATTTCTTTTTTTAAATCAGCTATATTACTTTTTTCTATAAAAAAATCTCCTATAATCTTTCCAACGGCTTCCTTAAAAAATTCAGAATCCCAATCAAGCAATAATATATTATTCATTTTCTTCAACACACAAGTAATCTGGGTAATCAGATACTTCTTTTTCACCTAAACAAAACTCATAGTACTCTTTATCCTTTTTAGTTTCCACATAATCAAAACTCCTTTTTTCAAAAAGAGGTTGCATTCTCCAATTTTAGTTATTAAAATAACTCACATAATCTTATAAATATTAGTTACCTATCACCATACATTTTATCATAATACTCCTGATAATCTCCACTTATTACATCTTTAATCCATTCTTGATTATCCAAATACCATTTAATTGTAATTACAATTCCCTCATCAAATTTTGTCTCAGGAACCCAACCTAATTTATTTTTTATTTTTGTTGGGTCTATTGCATATCTTTTATCATGTCCCTTTCTATCTTTAACAAATTTTATTAAATCATAATTAACTTTTGATAAATCTATTTTTAATAATTTTTTATATGCCTCATTTTCTGAAGCTAAAGAGTGGATAGTATCAATAATGATCTTTACAATCTCAATATTTTGTTTCTCATTGTGTCCACCGACATTGTAGACTTCACCAAATTCTCCTTTGTGAAGAACTACATCTATTGCTTTACAATGATCATCGACATAAATCCAATCTCTTACGTTCTTACCATCACCATAAACAGGTAAATCTTTTCCTTCCAAAACATTGTTTATAATAAGGGATATTAATTTTTCAGGAAATTGATATGCACCATAATTATTTGAGCACCTAGTTATATTAACAGGAAACTTAAAAGTTTCTTTATATGCATTGACAAATAAATCAGCACTCGTTTTTGATGCTGAATAAGGAGAATGAGGATCTAAAGGAGTTTCTTCTACAAAAAAGCCTTCACCACCTAAAGAACCATAAACTTCATCTGTAGAAATTTGTAAAAACTTTACTTCGTCTTTATATGCGTTTTCATTAACTTCCCAATGCTTTTTTGCTACTTCTAATAAATTCTGAGTTCCTAAAATATTTGTTTCTAAGAATATTTGAGGATTATCAATAGATCTATCCACATGAGATTCTGCTGCAAAATTTATAACATAAGTTATTTCATTTTCAGAAAAGATTTTATTTACTAATTCTTGATCACAGATATCTCCTTTAATAAAGTTTATATTTTGCATATCTTGTTCAATATTTTTTAAGTTTCCTGCATAGGTCAACTTGTCCAATACAATCAAATTAATTGAGTCTCGATATTTTCTAAGCATATATTTTATGAAATTACTTCCAATAAATCCTGCACCTCCTGTTATTAAATAAGATTTTTTATTCATTTTCTTCAAACAACTCCAAATCTGCTACTCCAAGTAAATATTCCCCGTATTCTGTTTTTGATAAATCTCCTGCTAACTTAATCAATTGCTCTTTGTTAATAAAACCCTTTTTATATGCGATCTCTTCTATACAACCAATGTACAAACTGGTCCTTTTTTGTATAGTTCTAACAAACTCAGAGGCTTCAGAAAGACCAGCATATGTCCCTGTATCAAGCCAGGCAAAACCTCTTCCTAAAGGCTGCACCTTTAATGTTTTTTCTTTAAGATAAGCTCTTTTTAAATCTATAATTTCAAGTTCACCTCTTGCAGAAGGTTTTAATTTTGCTGCTTTTTCTATAACTGAATTATCAAAGAAATATAAACCCGGAATTGCATACTTAGACTTAGGATTTTTAGGTTTCTCTTCTAGAGAAATTACATTTAAGTCATTATCAAACTCGACAACACCAAATGCGCTAGGATCGCTAAGGAAATATCCAAAAAGGATTGCACCTTTTTTCAACTTAGCACATTCTTTCAATATAGGAGAAAAATGAGTTCCATAAAATAAATTATCACCCAAAATTAAACAAACATTATCATCCCCGATAAAATCCTTACCCAAAGTAAATGCCTGAGGAAGACCTGCTGGTTTCTCTTGAACCAAATACTCAATGACTATACCTAATTGAGAACCATCACCTAGTAAGGTTCTATATGATTCAATATATTCAGGATTAGATATTATCAGTATCTCTTTAATTTCTGCAAGCATCAGGACAGACAAAGGGTAATATATTAAAGGTTTATCATAAATTGGCACCAATTGCTTACTAATCACTTTTGTTATTGGAAATAGCCTTGCTCCACTTCCTCCTGCGAGTATTATTCCTTTCATTTCTTATCCCCCTAAATCTCCTTTGATTATATAAATAGAACTTATATTTCTTTAAATAGTTAATGAATTTCTAATCCTTAAATATGTTACGCATAACTTTTAAACAATGTTCATCCGAAAACAACTTTTTTATAAGTTTATTATTTCTATATTTCACAGGTAAAGAATACTCTTCTAAAATAGATTCAAAATTATCCTTATCATAAAGCTTTGAAATATCTTCAACACGCAAATTATTACTTACTAAAAACTGAAATAAAGGATTTTCTTTTCTAAGATAAACCTTTTTTCCTAAAGCAAGCAAAATTTTTATCGTTCCGAATCCTTCTTGACGCATATGATTAAAAACTGCAACATCAATATTATTATCTAAAAAATCAATATATTGTTTTTTATTAAAATAAGATGTTAAAGCCAAAAAATTATTTTTAAATAACTTATTGCCTAAACCGATAACCCTTTTAATATAACTTTTATTACCATAAGAACAAGGGCAAATTAATTTAATATTTGAATAATTATTAAATAAATATAATATATCTATATGATTGTTTGTTGGACTTCCAGAGTTACCTACAAGAATATTAATCTTCTTCCTAGAAACTAACTCTTTTGGCTTTGAAATCTTTATTTGTTTAATAAAATTAAGTGTGGACACAGGGTAATGAAACTCTAAGTTAAAAAAATCAACTTTTAATTGCTTTTTTAATAATTTACGCTCATAATCTAATAGTGTCAAAGTGTAAGAAACCCTATTGATTATTGTTATTTTTAAAAGAAAATTAATTAAATTAATTAAATATTCTTTTATAACAAAAAAACTATTTTTTAAACTATGCAAAGTATGTTTATCATACAATTTAATGTTAAAAGAACTATACAAGTCACCACCCCATACAACCCAAAAAACTTTTTTATTTTTACAATATTTACCAATCAAATAACAGCCAAACCAATTAAGATAATGAATAAAAATCAGATTATTCCTCTTAAAATAGTTTTTAATTATTTTATTAGAAGAGAATACGTCTTTCCAAAAATCTTTAAAACCTAAAATAACAATATTATCTGACTTTACAAACGCTTTATCTAATCTTTTTTGATTTTTATATTTAAAAATAATAAATTGGTGTTTTTGATTCTCAAAATTCTTTCTTATAAATTTTACAAAATCAATTGTGTAAAGGCTATACGGCATGACATGTAAATAAGATTTCAATATTTTTTTCATATTACTCATTTTTATACCTTATTCTATTAAATAAAAATAACACCCATGAATTTGGAAGCAACATTAAAAAACATTCAGCAAGGAAGTTAAATAATGCTCTAAGACTAAAAAACTTTTTCTTAAATAATCTTCTTTTCTGAATATCAATTGTAAACCTTAGTGAATCTTTTAACTCAACATTTTTTCCTTGAGTTTGAGTAAATCTATACTTATATAAAAAATTATCAATATTGGCCAATTTTCCTTTTTCAGCTAACTTAAACCATAAATCATAATCTTGACATCGGTAATATTTTTCATCATAGCCTTTTATTAATAAAAGAGTTTCTTTTCGAATCAGAGATGCAGCCTGGACTAAAGGTG
>CAYZNE010000066.1:0-6063 GCA_964478955.1 uncultured Methanosarcinales archaeon | reverse complement strand
TATAACATACTATGATGATGATTTTACTAGTTATTATTTTAGTTTATTTATAGAATCAAAAACAGGTTTAGGAAAATCTGAAGAATTTTTTGATGGTGTCGGAATGTATATGTGTACATCAGAATTAGATGCAATTTCTAAAGGTAAAAAGTTTATAGATGATATGGAAGTTATAAAATGAGTTTAGAATTAGATATTTTAAAAGAACATAAAACTGTTATTATTATTAATAATGTAAATGGAATAATAACACCTATATATAGTGCTAAAATGCTTGTTGAATTTTGCAATGATAATGATTTTAGATCAGATTATTTTTGTAATGATGAACATTTATTTGAAGTTTCTCTTTTTGAAGATTGGGATGAATATATTGAAGATTTAACAGGTTATACTGAAGATTAATTTTTATTAATCTTCCAAAGATAAGATATATCGGCAAAAAATATAGCTTACTCTATATTTTTTGAATTTAAAAATATGGTTTACCATATTTTAAGGAATGTGAAAAAAATATGAACACACACAAACAGGTAAGTATAAAAAGAACAACTGCAAAAAGGTTAGATGATCTTAAGTTAGTAAAGATGGAAACTTATGATAATGTAATAATTAGATTGATAGAAAAATGTGACCAAAATGACAGATAATTTTTATACTGAAAAGAAAATAAAGGTAAATCCTTTATTTAAAGTATTTAGACAAACTAAAGAACACATGATAGAAACTGAAGATGTGATAAATCAAAATTTAACAGATGAATTTTGGGAATTTATAGAATTTCAAATAAAAAATAAGAAGTTGATAAATATTGCTGTAGTTGGAGAAGTTGCACATGGAAAAAGTGTGGTTGCGATGAAGGTGTGTTTAATGATTATAAAAGAGATAAATAAATATATAAAAAGAAAAATAGATCAAAGAAAAATGGATATTGATAAAATTTGTTCTGATCAATTAGAATTTTCAAGGAAAGCACATGATGAACTAAATTCTAATACTTGTTTTGTGATTGATGAAGATAATAAGATGTCGTATGTTGGAGCAAACGCAACAACAGAAAAAGCAAGGTTACAAGCATTTTCAGAGATTCAAGCACAAAGATATATTCACAGATGTTATTGTTCTCCGAGTACAGTTGCAGATGACCAAAGTACAGTTATTTTGCAAGTAATAAATTATGATGTTGAAGAACATTTTACAAGATTTCAAATTTGGTATAAGAATAATGAACCATATGGGGAAGATTTGAGAGTAATCGGGTTTGGAGATGTAGAAACTTCTGAAGTGTTGAAGGCAGATTGGTATAAAAAGTATGTGAAAAAGAAGTTTAAAAAAATGAATCTTATTAATGATTTGGGGATTGATGATATTAGAGCATTTGAAGAAGCGACTATAATTATAAAGATGTATGAAGAAAATAAAAATTTGGCTAGGTATCAAGTTATGAAGATATCTGATCTTAATCTTGCTGTAAAACAAACAGTTAGGGAGAATAAAAGTAGGTCTTCATTGATTATGAAGGAAGAGTTTATTAGAGATATTAAAAGTATATTGGATAATGTGTATTATCAACAGAAAGAAAAAATTAAACTAAATAAGTTTAAAGAAGAAATTAAAAAGAAAGAAGAAAAAGAAAGTTTGAATGTATATGAAATATTTGCAGATACATATATTTTGTTAAAATATGAACTTAAAGAAAAGATAAATGAAAGAGTAGATGCATATATGATAGAAAAGTTGTTTGATGTGAATATTATAGATTCTTCAAAAATATTTAATATTATATTAAAGATTGTTGAAGATGGAAAGAAAGTTAATAAAACTGTAAAAGAAGAGTTAAAAAATAAAAGTTATTTGTATGATAGGTTGTTAGGAATTATATTGTACAAATATAGTTTGATTACTAAACTAGCTAGAGATTTGGCTTATTATAAGAAAATAAAAGATGGATACCAAGAATATCTGAATATTGAATAATATGAACAAAGAAAGTGAAATTATACTAGAAGATTTGCGAAACCTAAACAAACAAGTAGATGAACTTAGTATAGTTATGAATAAGATTAAGGTAACATTTGAATTTATTAGTAAAAGGTTGAAGGAAAGTGAAAAAAATGATATTGGCAGTAGATATAGAACAACAAATAAGCTATGCGTTAAAAAGTAATAATTTCTTTTTTGGAACCATATATGGAAAAGATGGAAAAGTAAATTTTACTATTGATAATAAAAAGTTGTTTTGGGAAAAGGTTATAGAACTAGCACTAAAGGAAGCAAAACAAAAAAGAAATACTTATGTGTATGGACATAATCATTATTTTGATTTTTTGCAATATGCAAAATTGACAGATTCTAATAATACTTATAGGTCAATATCGCCATTTATATTTGAAAGAGAGTTCTCAAATAAAGAAAAGCTAGAAAATGGGATAGATAAAAAGGCTAATTTTAAGATTTATTTTTTGGATAGTTTTTCTTTGTATAAAGGTGCACTAAAGAAAATGGGTAGTTTAATTGGATATGAAAAGTTAGAATGGGATTTTGAAGATAAAAAAAAGATAAAAGTAATAGAAAAAGAAATAAAAAAAAAAGGGATAAATTATAAAGAAATAAGTAAAGAATCAACTTTAGATAAAGATTATAATATTAGAGATGCAGTTATTGTATATAAATTTATATTATTTTTAAAAAAAGAGCTAGAAAAACAAGATTTTAAACCAAAAAGGTTAGTAACAATAACTATGTTGAGCAGGAATTATTATTTTAAAAAAATAAGACAACTTGAAGAAAATGATTTTTTTGGTAAGCTCGAAGTGAAAGAAAGCAAAAAAGGATATAAATATATACAAAGTATGATATTTGCTAATAGGAATAAAAATGAAGTATATAAACCAGTAATAAGCATAATGGAAAAACAAGCACTTGCAGGTAGAGGTGGAAGGTTTGAAGCGTTTAAGATTGGAAACTTTGAAGATTGTATAAAAATTGATCTAAATTCGGCTTATACAAAAGCAATGGATATAATTAAAATACCTAATTTTAAGACACATGAAGGAATTATATATAACCCTGATAAATATTTTAATAGTAAAAAAAGGTTGTACCTTCAAAAGTTAGGTGTGGCGTTAGTACATCTTTATAAAAAAGATAAGAGTTGTGTTGGAATAGTGCCTATTAGGTATAGATTTGAAGGACAAAATCATCAAATATTCCCCAATAATAAAGATGTAAACTTAATTGGTAGCTATACACACACAGAAATAAATTATTTTGTAAATAATGGATTTGAACTAAAGAATGTGTTTTATACTACATATTATTCAAAAACATTAAAAAATCCGTTCCCGATAATAAATAAGAAGTTATATCAATTAAGAGATAAAAATAAGTTTTGGAATTATTTTGCTAAGGCGTTGATGAATTATTTTACAGGATCAACAAAACAAAATAGAGAATATGTTGAAAAAAAAGTAGATGATAGATGTAAGGTTCAGGAGTATATGAAAAAAGGATGGACCGTTGCTTGTGGGTTTGGGGAAAAGTTCTTATATGAAAAAGGTAAAGGTGTAAAGGTGTATTCTAAATCGTTTATGGGACAGATATATGCAGAAATAACAGCAAATATAAGAATTAAAATCACAGATGTTTTAAAAATGATTGGAGAAGAAAATGTTATATATGTACCATGCGATGCAATTATATTTACTGAAAAAAGATATCAACAGATAAAAGATAAAATAAATATATCTAAAAAGGTTGGAGATTTTAAGCTGGAATATAGGCATGAAAAAGGGTGTATATTCTCAAAACAACAGTATTTTATTGAAGATGAAATAAGGTTGTCGGGAGTTACAAAAAATGTGATTAAAAAAAATAAAGAAAATATTAAAAATAAAAGGACTATAAAAACTAAAAAGATGGTGTCAATGTTTCAAAGTTATGATAAAGCTGGAAGTTTTGTCGAAGAAGAAAGAAATTTTGAAAAATCGTTAATAAAAGCAAATAAATTGATAGATGAAATAAAAGAAAGAAATTTGTTTATAGATGAGTTAGACTATAAAGTTAGTTATAAGGTTATAAATGAATACTTAGAAAAGAATAAAATATAAATATAAATGGTAATTAAAATGGGTTTTTACGATACAATGTATTTAAAAGATAAATATAAAAATTGTTGGTATCTTCAAACTAAAGATTTGACTAATACTTTGACTAATCAAACTGCTGAAGAACAATTACCAATACTAAATACTTGTAAGAAATATTTGTTATGCTGGGGTGAATTATATACCTCTGATTTCAGCAAACCTTTAGACAACCAAACAGGATATAAAGGTGGTTAAATGAATTTAAGAAAAGTATTTGGACTAGCAAGTTCTCAAGAAGTAAGCGAGTTAAGAAATAGGTATGAAACACTTATGAACTCAATTAACTATGTACATACAGAACTTGATAGATTAGAAAAGTTAATACCAATAAATAAAAAAAAGAAAGGTGATATAAAATGAGTAATTCAGGAGGTTATAATTCAGGAAATTGTAATTCAGGAGATTGTAATTCAGGAGATTGGAATTCAGGAGATTGGAATTCAGGAGATTGTAATTCAGGATGCAGGAATTCAGGAGATTGGAATTCAGGAGGTTGTAATTCAGGAGCTAGGAATTCAGGAGATTGTAATTCAGGAGATTGGAATTCAGGATGCAGGAATTCAGGAGATTGTAATTCAGGAGCTAGGAATTCAGGAGATAGGAATTCAGGAGATAGGAATTCAGGAGATTGGAATTCAGGAGATAGGAATTCAGGTTTTTTAAATACTAATACTCCAAAAATAAGAATTTTTAATAAAGAATCATGTGTTATTAATATTAAATTTCCAAGTTATTTTTATTTTAAATTAAATATATGGGTTAGTGTTAATGATATGTCTGAAGAAGAAAAAAAAGACCATTCTGATTATAAAATAACAGGTGGTTATTTAAAGATTTTTGAATATAAAGAAGCATGGAAGAAAAGTTTTGAAAATAATTGTGATAAAGAACAAGCAGAACAAACTGTAAACTTACCCAACTTTGATTATGCTATTTTTAAGGAAATCACAGGCATCACAAAATATATGCTTGATGACAAAAGAGATATTTGTACAGAAAGAATTCAAGACTATAAAGATATAAAACTTGAGGATTTAAGTCAAGAAAGTTTGATAAAAATTATAAAAAAAATAGGTGGTAAAAGATGAGTGCAACAGAATACAAGAAAGTAAAAGGTACTGTAGTAGAATTAAACAAAGGACCTAAATTCAACAATTTAAAAATAAAGACAGAATTTGATGAAATTATGGAAGTTTCAGATTGGAATAAATTGACACTATCTGAATCTACAGTATATTTGTTTGAAATTAAAGAAAATAATAGCTATTTAAACTTACAAACTGCTATTACTGAAGATGGTTTAGAAATATATCCTAATCCAAGTACAGAACTAAAATCTATAAAAATGTTACTTCTAAAAATCATGAAGAAACTAGATAATTAAAAAGGTGGTTTGAATGGGTTTATATGACACAATATATTTAAAAGACAAATATAAAAATTGCTGGTATCTTCAGACAAAAGATTTGAGCAATACTTTGACTAATCAAACTGCTAAAGAACAGTTACCAATCTTAGACACGAACAAGAAATATTTGTTATGCTGGGGTGAACTATACACTTCTGACTTTGATATGCCTTTGGATAATCAAACAGGCTATAAAGTTTATGTGAAATTAAAGTTTGTTGGCAGAAACAAAAGAAAATTAACAAGGAATGTTAAAATAATCTGTTCTGCTGAAGACTGGGGGGATAATTATAAATGCCCCACACAAATATATAAGCGTGAAAAGATAAGGTAAAAATATGAATGAAAATATAAAATATACTATTATTTTTGGAATAGTAATTATTTTAGGGTTGTTAGGATCTAGTATAGCAACACAATTATATCTTAATGATTATCAAGATTTTGGAACTAATTATTTTAAAGAATATAAACCTATTATTAAATATTGTGATAATGATGTATTAT
>CAYZNE010000065.1:0-6103 GCA_964478955.1 uncultured Methanosarcinales archaeon | reverse complement strand
TTTTTGTAAACTTACCCATAATTTCCATAATTATACTCATTATTTCACCTTCCTATTTTAATAAAAATTTTATTTAAATTGATCAGAATAAGGTTCAGTTTATTAGTTTTATTATAATTAACCATTTACATATCACCTAGTTTATTGAACAATTCATCCATTTCAAACTGTCCTAATCGTTTTTTGTTAAGTGCAGAAAGAACAGTTTTCTTGTCTCTGCCACCAACGACTTCATCATATTCATATTCTTCTTCTTGTCCTTTTTTAAGAAGTTTTTTATAAATTTCTTCATCAGAAAGATTAGCATATTCTTCTTGCTCTTTTAGTTTTGCAAGTTGTTCTTCACCTAACTCATAATCCTCTTCATGGTAAACATCTTCATAATCCTCACTCCAAGGGTTTTCTTCATAATCTTCATAGTTTGTCATTAATAATCACCTCTGTTTTTATTGTTCAAGTTGACAATAATAATTATTTATCTTAGTAATAGCATCATATTCAACTTGGGTCTCAGCTAAAATAGTTGATAAAATATCCTCATTCTTAATAATATGAATACGAGGCTTATCTGGGCAACTTGTTGCTTTCTCTTCAAGTTCGTTTTCATTACTCAAAATATCACCTTAATAACTGACATTGTAACTATCCGTCAGTAGTAAGTACTATATAAAGTTTTTGCTTTCATTTAAAAATGTTCACTATGGAGTGATTAAAGGAACAAAAGATTTATAAAT
The DNA here is from genome assembly GCA_964478955.1 of uncultured Methanosarcinales archaeon. Classification (GTDB taxonomy): domain Archaea; phylum Nanobdellota; class Nanobdellia; order Woesearchaeales; family CAYZNE01; genus CAYZNE01. The sequence goes on along the minus strand of CAYZNE010000065.1, from coordinate 5,369 downwards.
GAAAAAACACTTGCAAACAATAAGATGAAAAAGTCACTATTCTTACTATATCTAAGCATAGTATTAATTTCTACTATATGTGTAAGTGCTGGACCTATGAGAAACATTATTGTAACAGTTACTGACCCCATAGATATTCCTATTGAAGGAGCTAATGTTTCTATGTATGTTCCTGGTTCTCAGTATTTTCATGATGATAGTTTGACTGATGAGTTTGGTGTTGCTATCTTAACTGTTGATGCTAGAGCTTATGTCTTAGCAAATAACAATAGTCTTGTTTCGACTGATGAAATTACTGTTAAAAAACAAAAAGATTCAAGAGAAAGAGATATTTACTCTATTTTATTTCCAACAATGGATTTTTACTTTAATATAGCCCCAACAGATTTAAGTAGTGATTTTATTCCTATTACTGTTAATGAGAGTTTTAATCTGCGATATGATAATATTGAGTTTGAATATACTGTAACTGATGGAATACCTATTATTGAATTACCAGAATTTAGTATCAATGAACTAAATAATACTCAGATTATTATTAATTTAGAAGATTATATTATAGATTATGATAATACTTTTGAGGAATTGACAATTACTCTTGAGGATTATTCTTGGAGTGCAGCTGAAGCTGAAATTTACATTCAAAACAATGAATTAATTGTTGAATTTTTTCCTAGTCTTGATTTAGTTTATCATCAGGATAATTTTGTTACATTTACTATTGGTGTTAATGATGGTGAGCATTATGTTGAAGATAATGCAACCTGGGAATATAATCCAATTTACAAGGCACTAAAAGGTTATGTTATTGATATGTATGATGCTAGTGAATTAGATGATTATGATATTGGGCTTTATAATGGCCCTGGTGTTTACTTTGAAAATGATAATGAATTTATAGTATTTTATGATATTTTAGAATTACATGCACTAATAAATATTAGTCTTAATGGTTACCATACTAGTAAAAGGGAAATTCTATTTACAGGATTTGAAGATATTGAGCTAAATTTTACTATAGCTCCTGTTCAGATTGATCCTTATACAAACCTTGATCACTATGAAAGTGCTTTCACTTATATTTTTAGGTGGGGTGCAGGAACTGTTAAATATTATAATCCCCCAACTATTGCAATTTGTGATGCACCTTATTCTGGTAATTATGATCCTACTGATGGGGAAATCCAGCTTGCTCTTAATGCTATTGCATATACAGAAAACTTTACTGGTGGATTTTATATACCAATTATAAATGAGAACTTATTTATTACAAATGATGCGGGGGAATGTTTTGATTATTCAGTAACCAACGGTGTTATTACAATTTACTGGAATCCTAATTTACCTGTTCCAGGAGATTTTCATACTACTGTATATAATAATTATTCAGCAATCAAGGGTTCAGCATTTTTTAATGATAATGTTTCTCAAAAACACTACATACAAAATATTTTATTAGCATTTGGAGCAGATGGAACTAGTTTTTGGTTTGATGGTATTTTTTGTGATCAGAGCACATGCACTTTTACTGAAGAGCCAGCTGATTTTGAGATGGCTTGGGGTTTAAGACAGAGTGATAGACAAACAAGAAATTATGCTAGTGATACTGATTATTGGTTTATAGTTAATCCTCTTGAAGATAATATAATTTATGAAAAAGAAAAAGTTTATTATGAAGAAATAAGAGATTATTTTAGAATTTATAATGATGGTAAAAAAGTTAGTGCTACAAAAATTATTGGGTATCTTAAGAAAGGACAAACCTTCAAAAATACTAATGACCTAGTGCAGAAGTATGAGCTTCCAGAAGATGCAATTATTATTGGAGGATCTATTAAACCAGATGCAATAGACATGACAAAAATCAAGAACAGGAAACATTCTATTTCTAAAGAATTAAGAAATAAGTTACAATTTTTATTTAACTAAATTTTTTTACAATTATAAACTAAAAAACTCATGAAAATGAAAAAAACCTTATTTATAATATATCTAAGCATATTCCTAATTTCTATTGCATTTGTAAATGCAGGCCCAATGAGAAATATAACAATACATGTTGAAGATGTATTTATTAATCAAAACGTAGCAAATGCTGCAGTTTATATGTATTCAGATCCATTACAATATTATGAATTTGAAGGGATAACTGATGAAAATGGAAACATAACATTTGAAGTTGATGCTAGAGCCTATGTTCATATAAACAACAGTATCCCTTCAACAGAATCAACAGGAGGATTATCAACTGCAAAAAAAACCATTGAAAATAATAGAGAAGACAGAGACCTTAGGTATGATTTATATAAAAACAAAACATTTCACTTTGAAATAACCCCCACAGGAAATTCAATTAATTTTGGTGACTTCTATGAAAATCGCACTTTTAAGTTAGATCAGGATAAAAGCTTTAACTTTAATGTTACTAATTACTTTAATGTGTCAAATATCCCAGACTTTATTATTAATGAAGCAGATAGTCACCAAATAATTATAGATTTAAATGATTATATAATTACCAGTGAACCAGAAAACATTAACTTTGCATTTGATTACGAATTCAGTAGCATTGATGCTTATTTTAATTTTGATGAAGAAACCTGGATTCTAACTGTAGATTTTATGCCTGAAATGAACTTAGATTATCATATTAATAATCAAATCCAAATCGAATCATTCTTTACTCTAGGACAAGAAGTTAATGAACAAGTATTTTTTGTTAATTATATCCCTTCACACAAAGCAATGATGGGACATATCCAGGATCATTATACTCGTGAACCAATATACAACAGCAGCATAAATAGCACAACACATGTTGGAGAATTAATGTTTAGTGATAATCATGAAACATTCTTAGGATTCTATTTTTATGGAAGTGATGGTGATCCAATATATATCCAAAAACAAGGATACCTATTTAGTGAAAGATTCATAAGAACACCTAATGTAGAGCAAAACTTAAGTTTCACATTGATACCAGAATTAATTAATGGATCAACACTGCATAATGATTTATTTACTCAATTGTTCAGATGGGAAAATTCAGGAACAGTTAGACAAGCAGAATATTCTGAAGATCTAAATACTTATAGTATTTGCACTGCAGGATTTGATGGGTATAATATTAGTAATATAGAATTAAGTAGAGTAAATTTCAGTCTTAGCCAAGTTGCAGAATTTACAAATAATTTTCACAAACCATTTGAAGGATATATTGAATACATAAATAACCAAGCAGATTGCTTAATAGGAGAACCTGAAATGGGTTATATTTCAATTATATGGAATGGAAGCATGGGGCCTAATGAATCTGTAATTGAATATTTATATTGGTCAAATAAGATATATGGGGCAATAATTAGGTTAGGAGGAAACAGCCAATCAATGATAACTCAAAAAGTTATTCAGGCTATTTCAACACCAAACATACAATATGATTTACCTGATAGTGTTTTTTCACCTAATGGTGCAAATGAAACTTCAATAGATGATATTAACTTTGGAAGAAGATTATACATGAGAAGACCAAGAAATCTTGCACCAGATGTAGATTATGAACTTACTGATAGAGAAAGTAGATATCATGATGTTAAGTTAACAACAGCAAACTACAATGGCGGAACTTCTAAAATTGAAACTAAAGTAATCGACCATGCTAAAAATAAACAAGAATTAAAAAATACTTACTTAACTAAACCTAAAAAAGCAAAAAAGACCCTAAGTGGTAGAATTCTAAGTAAAAAGGTAATAGACAAGATTTTAATGCTTTTTCAATAATAAATTTTATAAAAAGCCACTCTTAATATAGCCTATGACTAAAATAGATGCATGGGGAAGTAATAAAATAACAAATTATAAGCACGTATTCAAAGAATTCGGCTTAAACGAGTTTAAAGATTATAATTTAACAGATCACTACCTCTTCAAAAGGGAAATAATTATTGCAGAAAGAGATTTCAATAAAATTAAGAATGCAATAAAAAATAAAAATAAGTTTCTGCAATTAACAGGTATTGCCTGCTCTGGAGACCTACATTTTGGACACAAAGTGGATGTAGACTTTTTCAACTTATTCAAAAAATTAGGTGCAAAAAGCAAATTCTGCATTTGTGATATTGATGGTTATGTAAGCAGACCAGATAGGAACGTCCAAAACATGGAATCTGCTAAAGAAATTGCAGTAAGAAATGTTGCAGATTTAATTGCCCTAGGTGTTAGCCTAAAAGACATATATGTTCAATCTCAAAAAGAAAAAGAATATTATCAATTAACCTATGAAATTTCTAAAAAAATAACAAGAAACATGTTTGAATCTGTTTATGGACATGTAGACCTTGGAAAAGTTTCTGCTGTCCTCTTACAACTTGCAGACATTCTTCATGTGCAGTTACCATTTATGTTTGGAAAAGCACCTTCAATAACAGGTATTGGAATTGACCAGGATCCACATGCAAGATTAACAAGAGATGTTTCTAAAAGAATTAATTATAATGTTGAAGTTCCTTCATTTTTTTATTTCTTACATCAATCTGGATTAAAGCAAGGTTCAAAAATGAGTAGTTCTGAACCTGATACTGCAATTTTTCTAAAAGATTCAGAAAAAGAAGTAAAGAAAAAAATAAACAAAGCATTTACAGGTGGAAAAGACACTATAGAAGAACAAAGAAATAAAGGAGGAAATCCTGATATCTGTAAAATTTACGAAACCTTTAAATTTCATAATCCTAATAACAAGTTTTTGGAAAAAACAAACAAAGAATGTAAAGCAGGGAAACTCCTATGTGGAGAATGTAAAAAAAACTGCATTAACTTCCTGAATAATTTTTTAAAAGAGCATCAGAAGAAATTTAAACAAGCACTTCCAAGTGCAAAGAAGATTGTTTATGGAAAATAAATACTGCCCTAAGGCGAACTGATTAAAAATTTAAATCAAGTGCGTTGTCGAGGGATGCGTCCTACGGACCGACAGCACAATAAAGTAACAAATAGCCTCAGTGAGAGGCAGTAAAAGAGGTTTTGAAAATGATATTCAACATCCCAAACAGAGAAAACTTTGAAATAAAAACTATTGTTTTAGATCTTAATGGAACACTCTCTATTAGGGGAAAGATTGTTTCTGGTGCTGCAAAAAGAATTAAGAAACTTGAAAAGCTTGGTTATAAAATAATTTTATTAACAGGTAATCAGAGAGGAAATGCAGATAAATTATGCAAATCACTTGGAATTGAGTATAAAGTCTGTAAAAATGCAGAAGAAAAAGAAAATGCAATGCTAAGTTTAGAGCCAGAACATTGTGCTGCAATAGGAAATGCAAGAATTGATATAGGAACATTTAAACATGCAAAAATCTCTATTCTCACTCTGCA
>CAYZNE010000064.1:0-6193 GCA_964478955.1 uncultured Methanosarcinales archaeon | reverse complement strand
CTTAGCAGATATGGTTGGTATTAATTCTTCAGTTTCAATTTTTTCTGGTGATTCTTCTTTTATTGGTGAATGGGTTGTTCCTTCTATTTCAGAAGATTGTGAAGGGAAAACAGTTATACCTTATGATGCAGGATTATGGGATGGTATTCCTGGTCCAACAGGTAATTGGTTGACTGGGACTGATAATATTCTTGGTGATAATGTAGAGTTTGGAGTATCAACTTGTGATTCTTATGGCACTGAAGGTGATTGTGAAGGTGATTCTGCTTGTGATTGGTGTCTTGAATGCTTAGGTAATAAATCTAGTGGATTTCCAGATAATCAATGTGTTGACACAGGAACTTGCACTTATTCATGTGCAATTGGTGAGTGCAATGCAGTGTGTGCAGGAGAAGATTTAGATAATACTTTTTGTGGAAGTGATGATACATTTGATCCTTGTTTTTATGGGGATGAGAATGGAGAAGCATTATTTGAAGGAACATTATCATGCACAGAAGACTGCCAATTTAATACTTCACAATGCACAAGAGACTGTCCATTTGGAGGACACATTGATGAGGTCACATGTGATTGTTCTTGGTTAGATTGGCTTAATGATAATAATCCTGCATTTAACAAGATTGAAACAAAAGACATCCACACAAATTTTTATAATTGGCCTACTGGATCACTTATAGGACATTCAGGAGGAAAAGCTTCTGTTGATTTTATTTCCTCTTCTGATGATGGTGAAGTCATTTATTTTACTTATACTGGAAGAGAACTCAGTTATACAGTAGAATCTCGTTATACTGCTTTTGATTATGATTCTTCAGGTAATATGGGTGATGTTTATGGTGAGGCCTTTTCCTCTCTTTTTGATGATTTTTGTGAAGTTAATCCATCAATAAGCTTTTTTGATTATGGTGAGTATTCTTATCTTAATTCATTTTCTGATCCTTTAGCAACATTTTTACAAGAAGATGAAAATGACCAACTTGCTGCTGATAATTTTCTTACATACTATAGTTATGACTTATATCACATGATGGGTTCTCCAGGATTATGGACTGATCCTCTTAATCCTAGCCAAGATTCATGGGAAGATGCAGATGGTTATTTTAGAGGTCTTACAGGCACAGCAATTGGAAAGCAAAGTTCAACAGATAATAATTATGTTTATTATCTAAAATATAGTAGTGAATATAATACTAATAATCAACTTCATTTTAGAGTAATGCGAAGTAATCCTATTAGTGCAAATACTATTAGTACTCAATATAATAGTAATTTATTCAATTTTGATGATAATAATGTTATCTTAGAATCATATGCTCAAGAGGATGGATCTGATTGGGTTTATGATGTTCCTGTGATTGCAGCACAGGGAAATAAAGTGGCCGTTATGGGTGCTCGATATTATGATTCTGACGATTTATCAAGTATTTATTTATTTTATTCAGATGATTATGGAAATAGTTGGGAATTATATACTTATAATGTTGACTATACAATAGAATTTGATCAAGATGATGTTTATGGTGTAAGTCATATACCTCTTATTTCTACTTCTAATACATTGCTTTTTGATTCAGATGGTAAATTGCATTATGCTTTTCCTAAAACAGATGCTGTTAAAGAAGAAGAATCAGGACCATTAATTTCAGTCGGATTTACAGGCACAATCCCTTCAGAGCTTGTTTTTGACCCAGATCCAGATGTACAAGAATTTACTTATAAGGCAGTGTTCCCAACTCCAACTAATCTTGCTACTATAATGCCTTTTGATAATGAAACTTCAGCAAAAGCAGATATTAGATTAGCTTCTTATCATGAAAACTTTGGCTCAAATTTTGCTTATCAACAACAAGCTATTAATCTTGAAAATAATTGGTTAGTGCAGATGTGGACTGAATGGGATACAGAAGATGATGACAATGTAGGATATTGTCGTTATTTAAGTTTTGCTGTATCTGATGATAATGGTGTTCATTGGGCTAGACCTGTATCATTTGGCAGTATACCACCAGTACCGGGATGTTTTGATTGTGATGATGAAGGTAATAAATGTGCCTTTGGTGCAAATGATAATTTCTATTATCCTTATTTAGCCAGAGACATAATTGATGTTGGTGATAATAAAGGATTGATTTTTGTAATGTATAAAGAATGTTCTGATGCTACATCTTGTTATTATGAGGGGGAGCAGAAAGTTATGTCTTTCTTAATAGATTTTAACAATTTGACCCTATCTACTGATTCAACTGATCACCAAATATACAATATTATAGATAGCACTACAATCTTTATGTACTCAGAAAGTCCTACTTATTTAGGTCCAAGAAGTGATCCATTAAATTCTTATACTTCCTGTGATACTACAGGTGGTAGTAGTCATAATTGTACAGTCACAGGGGGCGGCTGTTTTAAAGAAGGAACAAAAGTTTATACTCCTAAAGGTTATAGAAATATTGAGACAATCAAAGCAGGTGATATTGTTTATTCTATTGATGAAAATACAAATAGTCTTGTTGAGACAAGAGTTATCAAGCCATTAATACATAAAGATTTTAATGATCCTGCAGTTAGATTAAAATTATCAAATAATATTGAAATAGATGTTACATTAAATCATGCATTTTATAATCCAGATGCTGATGATTATAAACAGTTAAAAGACTTTAAAGTCTCAGATAAACTACTTTATTTTAATACTGAAAAAAACAAAGTTGAAACAGTTAAAATATTAGATATGGTATCAATAGGTTATTTTGACCTAGAATATAATCTTGAACTTGAAAAACCAAACAATTATCTTGTTGAAGGGATACTTGTTCATAATTATTTGTGGAAGACTGGAGGCAGCCTATATTTGGCATCTGGTGGAGATGAACACTCTTTTGGTGGGAGTGGTACTTTTGGTATGAATTGTAGAACTGATACTATAGGTTGTTGCTCTGTAGTAACATCTTGTGGTGGTGATTATTGGTGATTATTAATAATTATGGGAATAAATAATATGTAAATGTTTTGGTTTTTCTGCGATATTTTTCACAACCTTTAAATATTATATACTAACTCAGAATTCTATAAAATTCTACAATAAATTCATAAAAGAAAGAATACTAATATATATACATATTTAGAAAACATTATTAACAGCTTCTTCAACATCTTTGATTACTTGCTCATATGCAGGAACATTATTTACTAGAAGTTTCAAATCATTTTCATATTCTTTTTTTAATGGAAAATCAAGTTTAAATTTTTGAATATTATCCTTTTTTTGATGTTAGCATTTTTTCACATATTTAGTGTTTTTATTACTAATTGTGGGAATAAATAACATGTAAATGTTTTGGTTTTTGTAGAATCTTTTTCACAACCTTTAAATATAACATATTAACCTAAGATTTTATAAGATTTAGCATTAAATTTATAAAAGACAATGCTTTAGTATATATAAGACTATACTGGTCTACTTAATATGGTAACTAAATCACAATCCCCAGGAATGAAAATCTTTGACATGCTGTTTAAAGAAGATGACATTAGTTGGCAATCAATGATCTATGAATTAATTGAACAGGAAAATATGAATCCTTGGGATATTAATGTTTCTATGTTGGCAAAAAAATTTTTGCAAAATTTGAGAAAACTTAAAGAGATGAATTTTAGAATTTCTGGAAAAGTAATTCTTGCATCAGCAATTCTTTTGAAAATAAAATCAAAACGACTTCTTGATACAGAAATTGTTGCATTTGATGATATGCTTAACAGCGACGATGATATGGATCTTCTTGAAGAGATTGCAGGAGAGCCAGTTGATTATAGTGATGAGAAGAGTGCAATAAGGCCAAGAACTCCTCAGCCAAGAATTAGAAAAGTTTCTGTTTATGATTTGGTTGATGCTCTTGAAAAAGCATTGAAATTAGAACAGAGAAGAAATACATATAAGAAACCTGAGGAGGTTAGAATTGTTGTGCCAAAAAAACCTGAGCAAGATCTTCAGGCAAGAATGAAACATATTTTGCAGGAGGCAACTGTTTATTTCAAGGCAAATCCTCTTTTGACTTTTAGTCAATTAGTACCTGGTGAAACTAAAGAAGATAAAGTATTTACATTTATTCCACTTCTACATTTGGAAAATCAGAATGCTCTTAAGATGAGACAGAGAAAACATTTTGGCGAAATTCAAATTAAAATGTTGTTGGATTAATCCACGACCATTCTTTCGATACCTTTATAAATTAATCAAATTTCCACAGACTTACTATATTTGTTTAAGGTGATAATAAAAAATGACTGGAATTTTAGTATTCAATAGATGGTCTACTGAAGGACTTGAGGTACAAGACCCAGGACTTAAGAGATACATAAATCTTGCTCCTAGAGTTGTTCCAAAATCAGGTGGAAAATATGCAGGTAATAGATTTCATAAATCAAGAGTATTTATTGTAGAGAGATTAATTAACAGAGTAATGGTTTCTGGACACAAGTCTTCAAAACACAAGGCAAGTTCAGGGCACAATACTGGAAAATTAAATTCTGCAATTCAGAATGTTATCAAAGCTTTTGAAATAGTTGAGAAAAAAACAGGAAAAAATCCTATTGAAGTTCTTGTAAAAGCAATTGAAAATGGTGCACCAAGAGAAGAAATTATAACTATTCAATATGGTGGTGCAAGATATCCTAAACCAGTTGAATGTGCTCCTCAAAGAAGAGTTGACATTGTTCTAAAATTCATAACTCAAGGTGCTTATCAAAAATGCTTTAATAAAAAGAAAAAGATTGAGCAAGCTCTTGCAGATGAAATTTTATTTGCCTATGAGTTAAGTGCAAATTCATCTATTATTCAGAAAAAATTAGAATTAGAAAGACAAGCAGATGCTTCTAGGTAATGAAAAATGAAAAGGCCTAAAGAAATAAAAAGATTGTGTCCATTTTGTAAGAAGCATACTAAGCACATAGTTTCGCAGGCAAAAAGAAAGGCTAAAGGATCTGCTCATCCACTTAGTATTGGTTCAAAAGTTAGAACTAAATTAAGAGGTTTTTGGAAAGGAACTGGTAATTTAGGTAAGTATTCAAAACCTCCAAAACCAAAAATGGTTGGTAAGAAAACTAGTAAGAAGACAGATTTTAGATACACGTGTACTGTCTGTAAAAAAACTCACGCTCAAAAAAAAGGAATAAGAGCCAAGAAAGTAGAGCTCATATAAAGGTATAAAAAATGTCAGTTTCAGATCAAAGACTTAAAGAGACAAAATCAAAGTTTATTAAAGTTAGATGCCCTAAATGCAAGAATGAGCAGATAATTTTTGGGAAATCAGCAAATACTATAAAATGTTTAGTTTGTGAAAACGAAATAGCAGAACCAACTGGTGGAAAAACCAAAATAAAAGCAAGAATTCTTGAAGTTTTAGGATAATCTTTAATAGTTATTAATTAGGGGTTTTTAGAGTATGTTATTAAATAAACAGGGTTATCCAGAAGAAGGAGAATTAGTTCTTTGTAAAATTAATAAAGTTTCATACAATGCTGTGTTTGTTAATGTTGACGAATATAGAAAGCCAGGTATGATTCATATTTCTGAAGTTAGTCCTGGAAGAATAAGAAACATTAATGATTTTGTTAAAGTCGGTAAAGCTGTTGTTTGTAAAGTTCTTAGAGTTAATACTGAAAGGGGCCACATAGATCTTTCTCTTAGAAGAGTTAATGATAATCAAAAGAGAAAGAAGATGGATACTATTAAGCAAGAGTTGAAAGCTGAAAAGATAATTGAAGACTCTGCTAAACTCTTGAAATTAGATGTTCAAAAATTCTATTATGCTGTTGCTAAGATTCCTATGCAAGAAGATAAATGTGTTTATCCTAGTTTTGAGGCAGTAATTGAAGAAGATTATGACCTAAGTGTTCTTGGGCTTGAGAAAAAACAGACAGAAACTATTGAAAAGTTGATTAGGGAAAGAATCAAGCCAAAACAAGTTGAGATAGTAGGTGATATATCTATTAAAACTTACGAAGCAAATGGTGTTGATGTTGTCAGAAAAGCTCTAGTCATGATCGAAGATGCAGATAAAGAAAAAATTTCAATCAAATACCTTGGCGCAAGCAAGTTTAGATTAATGCTTATTGCTCATGATTATCAGGAAGCAGAAGGAATTCTAAAGAAGGGTCTTGATGCTGCTAAAAAGTTCTGTGAAAAGAATAA
>CAYZNE010000063.1:0-6403 GCA_964478955.1 uncultured Methanosarcinales archaeon | reverse complement strand
ATGTATTAATGAAAATTCATGATGCATTTGACCAAAGCATTGCTGCACTCATTTATCGAGATAGAGAAGTTAAGCTTATATCAAACTTTCATGATTCTTCTCAATCAAGGAAAAATATTTTCTTAAGAAAATGTGTAAAAAGATATGGATTTGAAAAATCAATAATGTCTACTATCACAGAAATAAAAGAAATACTTGATGAACATAAAAAAAGCCCAATGGAATTTGCTAGAAACAAAGAATTTATTATATGCAATGACAAGTTTAAGTTTAAGAAAATAAATATTAATGATGCAAAAGATTTTCTTATGAGAGCAAAAGATTTTTCTTATAAGATAGAAAAATTAATTCAGTTGAACAAATTTAAAGAATAAGCAGCATAATTGCCGTTATAATTACTCCCAATGCAACACCAGATAAGACTTGATTAAGAGTGTGCCCTTCTCTTCTTAAACCCTTAGATTCATTCTTAGCAATTTTTTGAAGAATAAGCCTTTGCTTGCCAACTTCCATTCTGACACCAAGTGCATCTCTTATAATTATAAATGCAAAAGCTGCCACAATAAATGTTAACAAAGAAAAACCAGAATAGAAGAATGTCACAGTTGCAACAGAACTCACAAGAGTTGAATGAGAACTTGGAAATCCTCCATCAGTTACAAAATAATACCAATTGAATTTCCTATTCTTAGTTATCTCTATTATAACCTTGATTATAATAGACAACCCCCAGGCAACTGCAAAAGCAATTATCAGGTTTACAAATGAAAATTCTGAGATGATTGGGTTTAACATATTAAACCCTACACTTAAATAGTTTAAAAAGATTGTGAAATAGAAGGGAATTGGGAAAATTTCCTTAAATTGTTTTTATTTCAACACTAAGAGTGTCAAGCTGACCTTGAATCAATGAAAAGTAAAAGGGATTAGGATCTTCTTTATCAAAAAAAGAATGAACTGCCCCTTCACTTATATGCTGAGAAATCAAATCAGTATTAATTTTAAACTTACCTTTTGAGTAATATAGCATTAATCTTCGATCAGACACCCAGAGTTTGCCTAATTGTAAATCTTTGTTCAAAAGAGCTGAACAATCCTGCCCAGTTAAATCCAAATAAACAATTGCAGGTAAATTCAACCCAAACTCCGTATCAATCATTAAATTTGCACTGGTCCTGAGATTAACTTCATGAAAATATTTTTTATTATCATCTTCATTTATTTTAAGATTAATATCTAGAGGCCCTTTAAATCTTAAACATTCTGTCAACTTAGTTATTGGTTTTACAAGCTCTTTATAAAATTGTGTTTTCTCAAAAGAACCTGTTAAATATAACTGATCTTTATTCTTAAACTCTGAATTATATCTCAACATCCCTCCAATAAGAGTCTCATTATTAGAAGTTAAATAAGAGTGTACTTCTACTTGGTTAGTTATTGGCCCAGGAATAAAAGACTCCACTTCCATATCTCCATACTTGGAAAGTAAATCATATCTCATTTTTTCTAATTCACTTTTGGTTCTTATAATTTTCATATCTTGTTTAGAATTGCCTACACTCAGAAAAGGTTTTAAGAAAATAGGAAATTTTAAACTAAAAACTGAATCATTTGATAAAGTTGTATGTTCCGGAACATTAAATCCTGCTTCTTCTGCAATATGCAAAACTTTTGATTTATCCATTATATCTTCTAAATTATCATAGCTTGCAGATAAAGGTAAAATAAAATGTTGTTTTAGATCTTTATGGTTCTTTTGTACAAAAAGAACATAATTGTCACCAGTACAAAAAATAACTCCTCTACTATCTTGCTGTTTCCCATACTTTATCAATTCCTCAAGCAATTGTTCTTCATTAGATACCAAAAAATTTCTATTAAGATATTTAGAATAAAAAGCATGAGGGAAATTGTTTGAAACATGAAAACCATCAATCGGGATATTTTCCCTACCCAAACTTCTTGCAACACCAACCCCGTTTGCACCATATAAACCCAAAATAACCGCAGAAGGCGTTTTACTTATCATCTTTAATTTTTAAGTCCTCTATTTTATTTATAGTTCTATCTCTACAATAGAAATTACCATGAACTGGAAACTTTAATTCAATGCACGCTTCTGCATATTTACATCCAGCCATAACACCTCGTGCAGCAGACTTGGCGGTTAATGAGTTTATATAATAATTTTTCTTATGTGTTGCTTTTAATTGAGAAGGATATTTTTTTATTGCTTTTAATTTTGTTTCAAATTCTTTATCAATATTAATTAAATAATCAGGATAAGGGAATAAATTCGAACTTTCAAAACATAAGACTTTATCAACTAGCCACCCTGTTTCTTTAGTCCCATGTGAAGCAAATTCAACTGCCTCTTTTAGCAATCCTAAAGTCTTTTTATGATCTGGATGATAATCATATTCACTAACAGTTAGAATTATGTGAGGTTTAAATTTCCTAATTATTCTTATTAATCTATCAATAATATTCTTTCTATTTAAATCATTTAATCCCCTATCTGGGCACCCTAAGAAAACGGGTTTAGACCCTAACACCTTAGAACTTTGTAGAAACTCTTTCTTTCTTAACTTACCTCCAGTCATACAAACAATGACTGATTCACCACCATTATTGACAACTTTTTTTATAAACCCTGCAAAGGTTACTTCGTCATCTGCATGAGGTGCAATAGATAATAATCTCATTGTCTCATTAACCCCAAATATAATTCTTCATAAGAATCAACAATTTCCTTCCTAGAAAAAACACTTATTGCCCTTTCTCTTGCAGCATTACCAATTAACATTCTTAATTCTTTATTATTTGCCAATTTTTCAATACAAAGGGCTATCTGATTAACATTTTTATTCTCAAAAAGATATCCTGTCTTTTTATCTGAAATAACTTCCGGAATTCCTCCAACATTAGACCCTAAAACTGGCAATCCACAAGCCATTGGCTCTAATAAAGCTAGCCCGAATGATTCTCTTTTAGATGGAAGTATTGCAATATCAGATACATAAATATATGGCAACACATTATCCTGCCTACCAACAAATATTACCTTATCTTTAAGATTAGATAATGTTTTTGTTTTATTTTCTAACTCTGCCTTTTGAGGACCATCACCAACCATTAAAAAAAAAGACATTATCAATGTTCTTTTTCTGTAATATATTCGCCACATCAATTAATAATTCTGTCTGCTTTACTGGCCTAAAATTTGATGCATGATACACGATTATTCCGTTCTCAGGAAGACCTAGTTTTTGTCTTAATTCTTTCTTTTTATTCGCCGACACAGGTTTAAACCTTCTCTCATCAACAAAATTATAAATTACCTGACCATCATCTTTTAAATTAAATAAACTTTTTGCTTCATCTTGCAAAGATTTTGAAACAAAAGTGATTGCATCTGCAGATTCTAATGTATCTTTTATTGTTGGACCCAGAAGTGCATGGTGGCCATTAGTATGAATGTCAGAGCCGTGACTGGTAACAACCACCTTAGGATTTCCCCCATTTCTATTTATTATTCTTTTTGCAGTCAAGGCAGCTTCGCCATGAGTTATTGCATAATTTGCGTGAATAATATCAATGTCAATATTCCTTTCAGTAAACAAATTAGAAATTTGAGAAGCCAAAGTGGCATTATAAGGCTCAGCTTTGAAACAAGGATAATCAACCCGATTAACAGGGTAAATTTGCAAACCTAACTTTTTTTCTTCATCAGTTAAATAAGTTCCAGGATAACTAATAATATGAACATTATGTCCTCTTCTAGCGAACTCTTTTGCAGCTTCAATGGACATAATCCCACTCCCGCCTAGATTAGGCCTAGCATAAAATATTTGAACTATATTTAATTTTTTCATTTTTAAACTCAGAATTAGAACATTATGTCTATTTCTACTTAAAAGGTAATACGAACAGCTATTAAATACCTCTTACTTGAATCTTTGTGAAAATTAACAATATTTATATATGAATGTTAATTACTTCAAAGAATGAATAAACTTTCAAAGAAAGTTCTCTATGAACTCGACGAGGACTCAAGAAGTAAATTATCAAACATTTCAAAGAAGTGCAAGACAAGTCAACAAATGATTAGTTACACGATAAAGCAACTAATAAAAAAGAAAGAAATATTGGGATTCACAACTGTTTTTGACTATGGTAAATTCGGATTGCACTCTTATATTGTCTTATTCAGATTGCTTTATAGGAAAAAACAAGATTTTAATAAATTTATTAATAATCTTAAGAACACAAATGAACTAATAAACTTAGAAATTCTTGAAGGTAAGTTCGATGTTTATGCAAAGTTTCTGGCTCCAAATCCATCATATTTTAACAAAATACTAAGAAAAATTAAAACAGACAATAAAAAAGTTCTAAGAAGCGACACAATTATAACGACTGTAGTTACATACATATTCAAGAGAGATTACCTTACCAATAAAAGAAACCTAGATAGGAACTATTCTATCATTGGTGGGGACAGAAAAACAGTTAAATTATCTCAAAACCAGATACATATCTGTTCAACCTTACTTAACAACAGCGGTGAAAGAATAAATAATATTTCTAAGAAAACAGGCCTAAGCTTTTTAACAATAACAAATGCAATTAAAAGCCTTAAAAAAGAAAAAATAATAAAATCTTTCAAACCAATAATCTCATTTAATAAAAATCACTTATTCTGTAAAAAGATATTAATAAAATATCAAAACTTTACACTTAATATAGAGGATGAACTTATCGAGTTTTGCAAAAAAAGTAATAATATAATTAAACTTACTAAGACCTTTGGAGAATGGGATCTTATCTTAACAATAGAGACTCTAAAAAAGAAAACATTTGATGATTTCTTATTAAACTTAAGAGAAAGATATGAAGACATAATCTCGGACTTTGAAGTTTTAAAAGTTGTAGAAATAGAAGAACTTAGATATCTTCCAAAAAACTACTTTAATGTGCAAACTTGAGTTCCGGCAGATTCTGTTTTGTAGGGATAAGCCTTCAAAATCTTTTTCTTAAATACAGCCCACTTGCCTTTTTCTATTGCATCCCTAATACCCTGCATAAATCTCTGCATAAACATTAAATTGTGCATTGAAGCCAACCTTTTTCCTTCAGGATTATTATTCTTTAATAAGAAATTGATAAAAGAACGAGAATGATTTTTACATAGTTCACAATTACAGGTTTTGTCAACAGGCTCTTTAGAAAATCTGTTTGGACCTTTTAAGATATCAATCTTACCATCAAAAGAAAATAAGGTTCCATGTCTTGCGTTTTGAGTTGGATAGATACTATCAAAGCAATCACAACCAAGATCAACAAGGTTCACAATATCTGCAGGATTACCAACGCCCATAACATATTTTATTTTATCTTCATCAATTTCTGATTGTGCAGCCTTAACTGCCATTAACATTTCTTCACGAGTTTCTCCAACTGCAACACCACCAATTGCTACACCATCAAAATTTAAACTATTAATATACTTTGCAGATTCTTTTCTTAGATCTTCATAAAAACATCCTTGAGAAATTCCAAAAACTTTTTGTTTGTGCTTAGAATCCTTTTTTTCATGATAATCAATTGCCTTCTTAGCCCAACGATGGGTATTCTCCATAGAAGTTTTTGCTTGTTCATAAGTTACATTTGCAGGTGCTAAATCATCTAAGACCATTGCAACATCAGATTGGATTATTAGTGCAGTATCCATAACTTTTTCAGGAGTCATTACATGAACTTGTCTGGTTGCAGGATCTTTAAAATGCACAGCTCTTTTACTTCTCTGCAAAAAAAATCCCTCTCTAATCATCTGAAAACCACCACTATCAGTAAAAAGAATATTATTATAACCCATAAAATTATGAATTCCTTTAGATTTCTCAAAATGCTTTAATCCAGGATTAAGATATAAGATTAGAGAATTAACAATCAGTGTTTTAATCCCCAATCTATTGTAATCAGCTGGCCCAATAAATTTACCAACAGTCTTAGTTGCAACAGGCATGAAAAAAGGAGTGTCTGCTTTTTTGTTGTTAACTTTAAATACCCCTGTTCTGGCCTTTGAATTCTTAACTTTGGTTTTAATGCTAAATGGGTTATTCATAGCTTAAATAAATCGAAAACTATTTAAAAAGCTATCCGTAATATGTTTACTATTATATTTAATATAGTTAACGTGAGGTGTTATTAAATGGCAATTGACCATGTTGTATTAGCAATAATTATTGGAACTTTAGCAGCAATAGTATATTCATTAAGAATATTAGTTTTAATGAAAAGAAGAATTGCAAAAATGGATTATCATATTGAAAGATTAACCATGAAAATTCTTAAAGAAGAAATTAAAGTTTCCCTTTCTTTTATCTATGATGCGATTGAA
>CAYZNE010000062.1:0-6489 GCA_964478955.1 uncultured Methanosarcinales archaeon | reverse complement strand
ATGCAAAGGGCGGGAATCGAACCCGCACCGAAGCCTTGGCAAGGCCCCATTCTACCACTAAACTACCTCTGCATAAAGAACATTTTTGCCATATAAATAATAGTTAAATAAAATAGTGGGCCTGCCCGGACTCGCTCTCAAAAATCATAGATTTT
Source organism: uncultured Methanosarcinales archaeon (assembly GCA_964478955.1). Taxonomy (GTDB): domain Archaea; phylum Nanobdellota; class Nanobdellia; order Woesearchaeales; family CAYZNE01; genus CAYZNE01. The sequence continues at coordinate 6,334 of CAYZNE010000062.1, read as the reverse complement.
TGGTGCCTCGAGCAAAGCTCTACGGAACCAAGGTTCTCTTCCGGTTGTCCCAATATAAAATAGTGGGCCTGCCCGGACTCGAACCGGGGATCAATGCCTTGTAAGGGCACTGTCATAGCCGCTAGACCACAAGCCCAACTATGCAAGAAGAGAAGTATTTTATTTAAAAATGTTGTGCAATAAATTAAGATTAAATTAGCTAGATTTAAATAGTAAAATAATATCCCAATATTTATGAAAATAGAAAAGCTATTTACTGAAGAAGAATTAAGATGGATTGTAAATACAAAAATAATGTATTATGACTCAGATGGAACAATAATAATTAATGGAGAAGAAATAGAAACTCCAAGTTTAGATACTAAATCAGATGCATATATAAGGGGGGCAATCCAATCTAGTGAAAAAGATTTTATAGAATACTACTTAGACGTAAACTATGAATCTAATAAACCGGGAATTAAAGAAGGAATAGATTTAGTTCAGTCCATATTAGAAACAACCTGTATTATGTTAGAAAAAATTGATATTACTAACATGGGAAAAATAGTAGAACCTTTTTGTGGAATATCACCTGTATCAATTATTGCTCAGAGAATTAATAATAGTGAAACATATGCATTTGATAAGAACCCAAAGGCAGTAAGATTAACAACAATACTAGGTGAAATTCTTGATATTAATATCCCTGTGGTTGAACAAACCTTAGAAAATTGGGCAATAACATATAATGATAATGATGCTGCAATAATTGGTATGAATAGCCCTGATATTAAATGTGCAAGGAGTTTAATTCATTCAACAATTAAAGCAAATTGTTTATTAGTATTAAGTTTTTCAGAAACTTTTTTATATGGTCACCCAGACATGGTAAAATTAGAAAAAACTCATAATATTGAATTTGTAAATACTGCAAAAAACTATATTTATAGACAAATCTTAATAGCAAAACCAAAAATAAAAGAAAAAACTAACTAAATTAATTCACCTAGCTCAACAGATTCGTTCTCATCAATTAAATCATCACCTAGAGTGTCTAAAACCCCATCTCCAGGTTCAGTTCCATCGCCATCAGCAGAAGTGTTTCCACCGTCACCAGAAATTTTCTGAGTGCAACCTGTAATTAAAGCTAAAACTAAAATAGATAATAAAATTAAAGCAAAAATTTGTTTCTTCATTAATTATTCACCCCTTGCGCAGAATTTGCTTGCCTTGATCCTGTTGAAGCAGCGTTAGAGGAAGTTATTGCAACTCTAACTCTTTCTTTTACTGCAGACCAATTAGTTTGTCTTAATTTCTGCATAATAACATCTTTCTGCACTTCTGATTTAGCTTTTGCTTCTCTCATTCTTAAATTTATTTCTTTTTTCTCATCATTATCTAAAACTTTAATCTTTTGAGCAACAGCACTTCTAATTGAACCATAGTTTGCAACACCACTTTCTACAGCTTCAACCAATTTTGAGTCTTCAACTCCAATATGGGATAAGATACGCTTTACTTCTTCAGAATTATACTTTTGCACTTTCTCTCTAGCTTGTTTTTGTAACACAATAGTTTCTTCAGTGTCAACCGGTTTAATCTGATGTCTTAATGCAAGAACATCTACCTCAGGAATAAGTTCACGAGCAGTTTCACCGAAAAGAGCAACTAAGTCTTTTGCATTTGTTTTTATTTCTGCGTAAAGAGCAGTAAAATCTTGGTCAGAGTTATAATCTATTGATTTAACTCTTTCAAGTAAATCTGCCATTTTTCCTTCAGTTATTTCATGCAAAATAGTGGTGTCAACATCAGGATGGTTTTCTTCAATATGAGAAATAATTCTTTTTTGACCACCCATATATTTTAACAAAGCTTCTTGTAATTTAAGAAATCTTAACTCTACACCATACTCGTTTTGAAACTGTTTTAGTTCTTTATCTGTAACTTCAATTTCATGAGCTTCTAACTTACCTTGAGATGACATAACTTCAATTTCACCAACAACAATATTACCTCTAAAAGTACAGTAAGGACTAGATTCAGTACATACAACTAAACCAGAACTATCTTCAGTACACTCAGAAGGGTTTCTTACTCCGTTATATTTTTTACACAGATCATTAGTCATACCATAACAAGTATTACTATCATCATTCCATTTCCAACCATATTCTTCACAAATCTTTTCATAAGCAAAAGCGTTAATCAACCTTGATTGAGGTATATTTACTATTGTAGGGACATTATTGTTAGGATCTCTTGGTCTTTCTGAGAAACAAGGATAAGTTAATATTAAATCTCCATCTGGATAGTACCATCCTTCTTCTTTTTCTGACTCCATTGAAGAATAATAGCATTCAGGTTCTCCTTCATCTTCATCATAACAAAAGGATGGTGCACCAGCCATCATTGGCTGAACTCCGTTAACTGCAGGCATATGATACAAAGGATGATAACTTAAACCCTCACAGCAAACAGAACCATGAACTGGTCCAAGTGAAGGATTTGCAATTTCTCCTTCTAATTTACAATCAGTATTATAATCATTATCATCTTCAGGCTCAGTTGGAAGTTCCATTACCCCTTCAACAAATAAATCAATAAGATTTGGACCTACTATTTGATTACTTAGAATTATTTCACTATTTACATTTAAATCATTTAATATTCCTTGAACCATAACTGCGTACTCAACTTGTTCAACAGGAGAATTTTCTCCAACAATTATAATTGCTTCTCCATTATAAATTGCTACAACAACTTGATTATTGTCTAAATCAGATGTATCAACTTCACTAAATAAAAACATTGGGCCTTCAAAATCTAATATATAATTAAGATTCTGTCCTAGAATCACATCAGAAGTTGGACTCTGATCATCTACAACTATTGCAAAAGCATAAGCTGGAGTTCCCACATCAACTTCTGCAAATGCAAATGGCATAACTGCCAATGCAAATAATATAATAAATGCGATTGCATATATTTTTTCAATTTTCATTTTGCCTCCTTTAGCACAAACTTGTGCTTATATTATATAGTAAAGTGGAACAACATATCATTTTATCCCGGAACAAGCCGGAACTATGCGGAATTATCTTATTTTAAAAGAAAAACTTATATAGTATAAGTTTATACCATATCTTAAGATGAAAATATTACATTACCCAAGATTAGACACTGTTTTAAACGTAGAAAAAATAATTAAACTAGCAAAAATCCCCTTATCAAAAAACGAGATAGATAGAAGACTAGAAAAAAAGATAATGCGAACAACCCTAAATGTAATTCTAAGATATCTTGAAGAAAGTGGAAAAATAGCCTTACCCAAAGAAGGAATTGTTTGGATTTATTCGAAAGATATTCGAAACAAGCTCAGAAAGAAACTTAAAGAGTCTATTGCTTTTGAAATAAATGCCTAAAGAAGTTATTAGGTTATAGAAAAAAATAGTTATCCTGTCTTAATTGAAACCAAATTAGACATTCCCATTTGTTCTTTCTTTAGAACTCCTTTTTTTACCATTGTTTCAATGTTTCTAGAAATAGAAGACTTAGGAAGTTTTAATTCAAACTGTATTTGCGTTTGTGTCATTGGTTTTTTATTTTTAAGAATTATTTCATAGATTTGTTTCTGTCTCAGAGTCATTGCAGGAAGTTTTGGTTTAGGTTTTTTCTTTTTTTTCTTTAAGAAGTAATATCCTGATCCAAGAATAACAAAAACAATTATTACATACAACCACCAATAATTTGCATAAACATAATCTTTAATACTATACTGAACAACAATTGAAAACTTCTTATTCTCGCCAGTTCCAATAATAGATAAACCAGAAGGCGAATCTTCTAATCTTGCAATATCAGGAAGATTCATATAGTTAACAGCTGCATTCTTCGGAAGCTTTAACTCATAGATAAAATTACTAAAATAGTCATCAGTAGAGACATTTACAATCCAATATTTTCCATCTTTAGAAGTAAAATCATGAGAGTTTTCAACACTCAACAAAGGATGATTAGTCTCACCAGTAATAGTTGTTAAACCAGTATTATCAACATATATAATCACATCTGCATAATACTCTTGAGCATAGGCAGAACTGACAAATACCAATACTAACAATAGAACTAACAACACCCTCTTCATAACTATATTTTATAAAAGGATTATTATAAAGTTTGTCCTTTAAGAAAAGGCATAATACAAAAGCACTATTCCACAGACCACAACCCTAAACTAAAGTTTAGGAACTTGCTCTGCTTCATCGTGCCATTACCTTTATTGTTATGCACAAAAAGGTAATAATAAAGGCAACGACGCGCTCTTGAAACCTGCCTTAAGAAACAAAAGCTTTTTATATGGTTCTTAAATCTCTAAAGCTATAAGATATTTAAAAGGTAAACAAGACAATGGTAAAGAAAATTCATACTAGACAAAAAAGAAAATTCAATTTAACTTCAAGTTTTGGGCATAAAAACTTTTTTTCAGGAAAAGTTAAACCGCATGGACCAAAAACTTTCAAAACTAAAGAAGCTGCAAATGAGTATGCTAAAGCAAAAGGATTGAAAGAGACTGGATACATCCTGATTCCTGCAAAAAAAGGTAAAAAAATCAAGATCGAACTAGTTTAAACTTATTTGTGGGGGTAGCAAAGTCTGGTCAAATGCGCAGGACTTAAGATTTTGGACACTCATGTGTAAATGAGATATCCTGTCCTTTAGTAGGTTCGAGGGTTCGAATCCCTTCCCCCACATCATAATCATACTTTGAGAATTATTTAAGGATTCGAACGAAGTTCCAGAGCAAAGCGAGACGCCAAACTATGTTTGAGCGCAAATCCCTTCCCCCACATCATAATCAATTGCCTCTGTAGCATAGTGGTGGTGCGGCTGCCTAGTAAACAAAAACCTTAATGGTTTTTGATCCTTTAATCAGGATTAAAGAAAGCAGCAGGTCCTGCGTTCAAATCGCAGCAGAGGCTTATTCTTCTTTTAAGATTTGAACGGAGTTCCGTAGAGCTTTGCTCGAGGTGTCAAAAATGTTAATTTTTGAACACAAATCGCAGCAGATGCATACCTGCTAACAGGACACAATTGGGGTGCACTTTTTTATTTTTTTACAATTTTTGGGTAAATTCCCATATTTAGAAGTTCTTGCTGTTTCTCTGTTGATAGTAAATGCCAAGAGTATAGCAATATTTCTTTAAACTTTTCTGCATCTAATATTATTTTGTTTCCCATACTTGTTCTATGTTACTTATTTTTAATATATTGATGTCGGAGAAAGAAAAGAAAAATTAAAAAAAGTAACTTATTTTATTCAAGTAGACTTTTACGTTCTTTACTATCAATTATAAAATCATTATTCTTATCTGCATTAGATAGTTCTTCAACAGTAACTCTATTTTTTAATAATTCATTAACATACCAACTAGATGAAGCAGAAGCACTATTAAGACTGGAATATTGATCTCCTTCAACTAAAAAACCTCCTCTTATTGGGCAACTTACAAGATATTTGCCTGTTTTTGGATTATGTTCTCGTTTAACTTCAAATCCACTATAAGGTTTTTTTGGTGTAGATATAGGAGTAATGGCTTCAGTTGTAGCACAACCAGTTAATAACATCATGCTTGAAATACCTATTCTTAGTAAATTTCCTTCGTCAATTGGAGTTATTGCACCTGATGAAATGTGTCCATCAATTTCAGCAATAGTTTCTAAAGGCACAGGTAAAACATTATACATTTCATTCATTTTTTGACCTCTTTATTTTAGTTTAATATGATTATTAGTATAGTTATGTATAACTCATATATAAACATTCCGGTTCTGTCATCACTTTATAGTGATTACTTACCTGAAACATTAGAATTCTGCACTCTCAAGCCCTAATGCGTCATTCTCTGCATTAATGAAAGACGCATTAAATGTTAAAATCATGGGCTCAGTTGAAATTCCTAATTTTCTGAGTTAATTGTTTTAAATATCCTTTTAGGATGTGCTTTTTTATTTAAATATGTTGTCTTTATTTTGGGTGTTTTGTGAGCTTGTAATATTGGTTTATTTTTGTTGTTTGTTTGAATTTTTTCCATGACATAAATCTTTTTTTGTCTTTTTCTGATAGAGTACATATGTTTGTGTTATTGTTGATAAATTCTAAAAACTCATTTTTTGTGAATTCTAAACTTAAACATTTAGTTATTAATTGTTGGAATTTTGTTCTGCATTCTTTTCTTTGGTTTTTGTTGTTGTAGCATTTTCTAAAGCAATTTGTTCGTTGGTACCATTTAATATAATATGACATCCTCCCCAACCTAAAGGTTGGGGTATCCTGTTAGGTGAGGAGTTCATG
>CAYZNE010000061.1:0-6533 GCA_964478955.1 uncultured Methanosarcinales archaeon | reverse complement strand
ATCTAACTGCTTTTTTTGATTTAACTATTTTTCTTTTAACCATTTTATTATGTCTTATTCACATCAATTGATACTTTATTAACATGAAATTATATATAAAACTTTTGCTTTGTTTAAGGTATTTTAAAATATTTATTTGAAAAGTTTTCGGTTTTTATTAATAAGAATTTTTAATAATAAATACACTCTATTAAATCATGAATAAAAATAGAGAAATAAGGGTGTTTTTAAAAGGACAAGCCAAAGAAGTTTACTTGAAATTAAAAACAAAAAAAGATAAACAATCTAAAATTATTCTGAAATCATTAAAAAGAACAAAACAAATCCTGAAACAAAACCCTCAACATGGACAACCAATATCAAGAAGATTAATCCCAAAAAAATTGCTGAAATTAGGTATCACAAATTTATACAGAATAGAACTTCTAAACTTTTGGAGAATGCTTTACACAATAGAAGGAAACAAAATAGAAATTCTTTTATTTGTTATAAAAATTATCAATCATAAAGAGTATAATAAATTATTTGGTTATAAAAATAAATAAATCATCTATGTGCAAACCAGAATTTGTAGATCTTATTATCTATGCTATCAAGTCTGCAGAAACCAAATCTTTCAAACTGAACAATGTCTCCAACATTTGCCTGTGCAAGAGCAGATTCTGCTTTTCCTTTTGCAGTAGTATGATTTGGCATAAGAACTTCTACATCCAACAAATCTTTAGAATTAGGCAACCAATGAATAATTTTCTTACCATTGGCCTTAAAAACATCATAGTCAAGAGAATCAAAAGTATATTTTGTATCTTGTTTCTTAAAATTAAGACAATCCATTAACCTAACTACTTCACCATCTTTGAAAGTATCAACATCTTTTTTTGCAAGCAAAAATTTGTCTGAAGTTTCAAACTTTCTTCCACCTTTAATAGTATCAGGATGCAAGTCTAATTCAACTATTTCTCCAGGAGCATTATCTATTGTAACTTCAATAGGGTTAAAGACAAAAAAGAATCTTTTGGAAGTTGCATCAATTATCTCTTTATTGTAAGCGTCTAAAGCTTTAAAAAACTCTTTACCATCCATCTTTTTATCAGTAGAAGTTATGCCAACATTTTTTACAAAAGTCTTGAAAGCTCCAGGCTGATAACCTCTTCTTTTTAGCGCAAGAAGAAATGGAACTCTTATGTCATCCCACCCAGTAAATTCTCCTGCATCAATCTTTTCTTTTGTTTTAGAGCAAGAAATTTCAAGACCTTCAAAATTCCATCTTCCAAGGAATTGAGTTTCAGGAAAATCTTTTATTCCAAGAGCATCATACATCATCTTTTGTCTTTCAGCATTAGTTTGATGGTCTTTAGCTCTGATAATATGAGTCATTCCTGCCTCAATATCATCAACAGTAACTGCAAGATTCATTAAAGGCCAAACCCGATATTTTTTACCCTGACGTGGATGTTCTGCTTCATTAATTCTTGCAAGAGGAAAATCTCTAAGCGCAGGATTCTTATTTTCCATGTCTGCTTTAAATCTAAGAACAACTTCTCCCTGTTTATATCCAGAAGATTTAAGCATTCTCACCCATCTTTTTAGATTGTCTCCTTTGCTTAGAAATCGACAAGGACAAGGTTTTTTATCCCAAACCATTTTCTTAAATTCTTCATTATCGCAATCACAAACATATGCTGCATCAGCACGTATTAATTTTTCAACATAATCATAATAAGTTTTCATTCTATCTGATTGAATCCAAACATCAGTAACATTACCAAAAACCCATTCAGCATCTTTAGGTAACAAGTCATATGCAGCAGAATATATTTTTTCAGGATTAGTATCTTCTATTCTTAGAATAAATTTCCCACCATATCTCTCAACATAAATAGAAGTCGGCATTCCTGTAAACACATGTCCAATATGCATTGGCCCACTAGGAGAAGGAGATAACCTCATGACAACTCCTGTTTTTTTAACATTATCTAACTCTCTAAATAAATCTTTTTTCTCTTGCTTAGGTTTTTTATCGAGCGCATGAGAATCTAGTGCCAAAAGTTCTGATTTTTGGTCTTCTAAACTCATTGCATTAATCTCTTTAGCAATAAAATTAATATCTTTTATTAAATCCTGCATACTATCTTTTGCTTCAGGAAATTCTTTAATAACTGCACCCACAAGTGCTTTAGGATTACACTTACCACTAAACTTAACTGCATTCTTCAATGCGTCTAATTTTATTGCATTCTTGATATTTTCTTCCATAAACTAGAATAAGTGTTGTTGTATTTTAAATGTTTTGCTAAAAAAAAGAAAAATAAATGCTCAATAATCGAAGATTATTGGCACCGCTTCACCGGAAATAACTATCGGGTTATATCAATAGTTATAGATCCATCTGGGTTGTGTGCAGTATATATTAACAATGGATAGTCAGGCAAAGTATTTAACATTCCATCAGTTAAAGGTAAAAGAATTTCATCACCTTCTAACAATGGAACAAAGTCGTCATCCCAATGTTCTCTATCTTGATTATACTTTGCACCTAAAGATACAAGATTATAATTTCCATAAGAGCCACTTGTTTCAATATCCCAAACCCACTCTGCATCATTTGCAGTATCTCCATAACCAAATAATTCCATTGAATCACCATCACCTACAGTCATATAAATATACTCTGGTGCATAAGCTAGTTTCGCTAGATTATTATCTGGCGGGTCATAGAGTATATTTCTCACTTCAATTGTTATATCACCAAAATCATAATTTTCACCTAATAGTATACCTTCTGTATGGTTATCAACAGTTACAACTGCCAAATTTTGGTTAACTGCATTTAAAGTTATACTTTGTTGCATATTAGCAACAGTAGCAGTATAACTTTCTCCTGGTTGCAAAGTTATTTCTTCAGCTACAGATATAGTTACATCATTACTATATCCACCATCAATATCAAATATATTTAGAGTTTGACCTAAAATTTGCATTTCAAACTCTTCATTATTGCTTATTTCCAAAGGAGGACTAAACAAATACTTTAAAGAAATTGCTTCACTAATCCCAGTTACAGTTAATGTTCCTGGTTCAAACTCTTCATCATGATAAGTTCCTGCATTTGTTAAAACTCCTGGCACAGCTTTAAAGATTTCACTTACCTGATAAGTTATTCCTTCATAATTATATGTTTCTACAGACAAATTTTCTATGTAAAGGTCATTAGGCTGAAGAACTGGTATAATTAAATCTCCAGGAGTAGAGTTTTCTGGCCCAATAAAAACTTTAGGAACAATCAAATGAACTTCTTCATTATCTCCATTCTCTTCAGGTTCTACAATTACAGTACCCATTCCAGTTGTATAATCATTTTCATAATCACCAATTGAAACCATTTGTGAATAAAAATATTCTCTTACCTGTATGTCCACTGATTCTGCATCTTCTTCAGGTCCAAGCCATTGATCAACAATATTTGCTAAAATAAAGATTTTTTCTTCACTAAACCCTGGAAAAAGACCTGATAAAGCCATATTTATATCATCAGCTGAAGAACAGTCCCATGTAACTTGATAAGCTTCATCTTCCTTACTAACCATTTTCACAATAATTTCAAACCCGGTCCCACCAAAGGAAATTTCTTCTACACCAATAACATCACCATCTTCATCTACATATGCAAGGAGTAATAAATCATTATTGTCGTCATGCATAATATAAACTGTGTCAGTTTCAAAAGTTCCAACTAAGAAACCCTGTCCTTCACCAATACCAGCTGAAGATAATTTTAAAGTATTTGCATTTTGATAATCATCAATATTTACTCCTGAATTACCTACATCATCTAAATCAATATTATCATCAAACTCAATAATTACTTCCTCAAGGCAGACACCATTATAACAACCATAACCAGATGGACAAACAACATCATATTCCACACTTAGAATAGGCCCATCGCAATACCTTTCAGCAAGAAGTCCTTGATCATTACATCCATCAACCATTGTAGTGAAAGAAGTAAGACCAACATTCCATCCGGTAGTTTCCCCCCGAATAGTATAATTCTGTCCACCATCAGAATCAGTACAATAATGCTCACAAGCACCACTATTACATTCAGTCATTTCAGAACAAACAACATCATATTCCACACTTAGAATAGGCCCATCGCAATACCTTTCAGCAAGAAGTCCTTGATCATTACATCCATCAACCATTGTAGTGAAAGAAGTAAGACCAACATTCCACCCAGTTGTTTCACCTTGGACAGCATAATTCTGGCCTCTATCAGTATCAATGCAATAATGTTTACAAGCCCCTTCTTCACAATATGTCATCTCAGGGCATTCAGCCTCAACAAAGCTAGCTTCATCACCTTCACAAAAATACTCAAGAATATTTACTGGAAACTCAACATCATGAATATTATTACAATAATCTTCAAAAACTCCATTACTTGCATTTACAAATCCTTGTACAAATAGGTTTGTCCCATTATCACTGTCAAAACAAAGATTATCCCTTGGGCTAGTATTATTAACTGGCTTAGCCTGCTCAACCTTCTTAAGATTATCACTTGGCTCAGCATCAAGCTTCATATCTAAAGCATCCTTTTCTGCACTCTTAAATGCTTCTCCACTAGAACATGCAGAAACAACAAACATTGCAACTACAAGCAATGAAATCATAATAATTAATTCTTTTTTCATTTTCTAAAACACCTCAAATGTTTATATATAATCATCACACCCTTTTAATTACTATAAAATTATATGTAATCTTTATAAAGTTTTTTTAAGATTCCGAATTTATCTCTCTAACCATTCAACTTCAGAATCTTCTAAGTCTAAATCAGAAATTAATTGTTTTTGCATAGTCTTATCTTTTAACATAAATCTTAATGTATCAACATACTTATATGCTTGCTTCTTACTCAAATGACTTGCATCAGCAAGTTTCTGTGCAATAGATTTCTTTTTTGCAGTTTTCATATTATACATCCAGATAGAAAGTCCTTTATTTGATCTTTTATAATCAGGTGTTTCAGAATACTTTTCATCTTTAGAAAGAGAAATACCTACGCTCAACAATTGATAAATATAAACCAGGAATCTCCAATATTGCCATCTTCTTATTCTTCCTTTATAGACATCTGCTAAACTAATATTATCAAAAGCTTTAGCTAAATCTTTTATTTTTGTATATTCTTTAGGAGTATTATATTCAACCCAAGACATTATTTCATCTATATTTAGATCAACATTATCAAATCCTCCTAAACTTACTTCAGGTTTTAGAGTTTTATATATTTTGAAGAGTGCAGCTTTAATTGTCTCTTTTTGTTCTCTTTCCAGAAGGAAATCCAGTGATGCAGGATCAAATTTCCCTTCACCTGAAAATGTTTGCAAATCATTTATTGCAGCTCTCAGATCTCCATTACAACTTCTTGCAAGAGTTTTCAAATCTGGATCTTTATATTTTATTTTTTCTTTGTCACAAATATTTTTTAAATAATTAAACACTACTTCTACATTCAAAGGAAAAAAATCAATTATCACAGACAATTTTCTTAAAGCTTTCAATTTATCTGCATAACCATCGTTTGCAGTCATAATTATTGGGAAAGAACTTTTTTTGATAATATCTTTTATTGCAGTTACTGCACCCCTATCTTTTCTTCCTGAAAGTCCATCTATCTCATCTACTAAAATTAATTTTTCTTTTGCAAAAAGACTTTTTTGTTTTACAGCCATTCCCAAAAGAGATTCAATTGCATTCTTATTTCTTGAATCACTTGCATTTATTTCAAGAAGTTCATAACCTTTCTCTCTGGCAATTGCCTGCACACAGCTAGTTTTTCCTGAACCAGTTGAACCATGAAAAAGCAGAGCTTTACCTTTTGGTTTAATCTCAAGAAAATTCAGTATTTTTGCTATTGCAGCATCTTGTCCAACAATATCCTTAATCTTATCTGGGGAATACTTCCTTATCCATGGCTGTGACCTAATATTCATAAACCTAAGAAAGAGAGGGCTATTTATATTGTTTTTGTATTGTACAAAGTTAAAATAATTTATTTATAAATGTTTAATCTAAGAAGTTAATCTGGAAAATTACCTGAAAGATAATAATTAATAGCTCTAAAACTTTTTATTTCCCTGATTGTTGAAAATTTATTTCTTAGCTTATTTATTATTTCATGATATCTTTTTGTATTTAAAACTTCTAAATCAAATTCGATGTCATATCCTCCAATCATATAAAGAACAGCAGTAGCTTCATTTATAGAATAAATCTCTTTTAATAGTTCTATTTTTTCAGAGTAATCACTCAAATTTATTTTAATACCATAATAATCTCTGTTTAATTTTAAAACATTAATATTTGCTTTATATTGTGAAATAATACATTTTTTTTCTAGTTTCTTAATTCTTTGATGAGCAAGCATTGCACTAACTTTTATTTTTTGAGACAAATCAATTAGTCTTATCCTAGAATTTTTAGATATATGTTTTAATATCTGAATATCTAACTTATCAATA
>CAYZNE010000060.1:0-6730 GCA_964478955.1 uncultured Methanosarcinales archaeon | reverse complement strand
TCAGAACCAGCAAAACCAGTAATCCTATTAACATTATCAACAACTCTACCAGTTGTGCTCGGAGCATTGAAATATAAACTGCCAACACCAAGTAAAACAATCAAGAAAATTGTTATAACATAAACCCATTTCATAAAGTAAACCTCTTATAATGATTTTTTAATCTTATGTTTTAAAAATATTATCTTTTATAAGGTTGTTTTCAGGTTTTTATTATTTGATTATGTTATTTTGTTACTATTCTAGAATGAGAACGAAACAAAAGATTTATATAGTAGTTTTGTTTTACATATTATACGAGATGTGAGAAGTAATACAGTTACAATCCTATATTCTACTCACCTCTTTTTCCCGGGAAGCTCGCAATTCGTTGTGGGCTTCTTAGGGTTTTATTTATTCTAATAGAAACTTTCTAACAAAAATATTTATAAAAGAGAGCAATCTCTTTTTAGAAAGCGCACTTGTGGTCTAATGGCTATGATCCGGGCCTTCCAAGCCCGTTATCCGGGTTCGAATCCCGGCGAGTGCATATGTGCTAACAGGACACAATTGAGGTGCACTTTTCTATTTTTCTATGATTTCTTGATAAATTCCTAGATTTAGTAGTTTTTTCGCAATCTATTTAAACATGATTAATTTAAGAATATATATGGAAGAAAATATATATGATTCAGATTCAAAGATAAAAAATGTTCTATGTTATGGTGACTCAAATACCTGGGGGTGGGTTCCTTCTAGTATGGGAACAAAAAGGTATGATGTCAATAATCGATGGCCTGGTATTTTGCAAAATATTTTAGGTAAAGATTATAAGATTATAGAAGAAGGATTGGGTGCAAGAACAACCATGTTTGATGATCCAAGGCCTGAGTTATCTTTGAGAAATGGAGCTGAAACTTTACCGGCAATTTTAGATTTACATTCTCCTCTAAGTCTAGTTATAATAATGCTAGGCACTACAGATTCGAAAGAAATGTTAAACTTAACTGTTGAAGATATAACTAATGGTATGAGAAAACTAATTAAAATCGTAAAAAATCATAAAACTCTAGATGGTTGTTCATCACCAAAAGTTTTTATAGTTGTCCCGGCAATAGTGGATGAAAAAGCAGAGTTTGCATCAAAATTATTTAAAGGTGGAGCACTAAAAACTAAAGCTTTAATTGAATCTTATGGTAAACTTGCAGCAGAAGAAGGTATTTATTATTTAAATCCGACAAATGATGTAAAAGTAGATGAGTTTGAAGGTGTCCATATCGATAATAAAAATCATAAAATATTAGGTTCTTTGATTGCACAAAAACTTTCAGAAATTATGTGAAAGAGTTGAGATAGTAAACTTAATGATATTGCATTTTTTGAGACCTGTGCATACTTGCCATGGATGACCCTACATCTTCATTCTAACAATAAATATTATAAATGACTGCGCTCTATTAAGTAGAATGAATGGTTCAAAGCTATTAAAAGACAAATATTTCAAGTTCTTTGAAAAGAATAATCATAAAAAAATAGCTTCAGCTTCACTAATACCTGATAATGATCCTAGTGTTTTATTTACAACTGCAGGAATGCATCCATTAGTTCCCTTCTTAGTAGGTCAAGAACATCCGTTGGGAAAGAGAATTGTCGATGTGCAGAAATGCATAAGAACTGGTGATATTGATGATGTTGGAGATGAGGGTCATTTAACTTTCTTTGAGATGCTTGGTAATTGGAGTTTTGGAGATTATTTTAAGAAACAAGCAATAGAAATGAGTTTTGAATTCTTAACAAAAGATTTGGGCTTTCCAGTAGAAAAATTAGCATTTACTTGTTTTCAGGGAGATGGTGATGCACCAAAAGATGAAGAAACTGCAAACATTTGGTTGTCTCTAGGAATAAAAAAAGAAAGAATAGCATTTCTTCCTAAAAAAGAAAACTGGTGGGGGCCTGCAGGAGAAACAGGACCTTGCGGACCAGACACTGAAATGTTCTATTGGAATTCAGAAGAAGTTGCACCAGAAAAGTTTGATCCTGAAAATGAAACCTGGGTTGAGATTTGGAATGATGTTTTTATGCAATACAACAAAACAAAAGAGGGAAAATATGTTCCACTACAACAAAAAAGTGTTGATACAGGTTTAGGTGTGGAAAGAGTTGCAATGCTTCTAGAAAACAAACCTAATGTCTATGAAATAAGTTCAATAAAACCTATTATGAATAAAGTTCAAGAGATTGCAAGTATACAAAACCCAACTTCAGAACAATTACATTCATTGAGGATAATAACAGACCATATGCGGGCTGCAACATTTATCCTCGGAGATAATAAGGCAATAATTCCTTCTAACTTAGATCAGGGATATGTTCTTAGAAGATTAATCAGAAGAAGTATAAGACACTTAAAGTTATTGGGCGTCAATATTGTAGATAATAATATAACCCCTATGATTGCAGAAAAAATTATTGAGTTATATCAAGATGAATATTCAGAATTAAAAGATAATAAAGAATTTATTCTAACTGAATTACGAAATGAAGAAATTAAATTTCAAAGAACACTTGAAAAAGGATTAAGACAATTTGAAAAGTTAGCAAGTAGGGATATCAATGGCAAAGATGCATTCTTATTATTCCAGAGTTATGGTTTTCCTATAGAGATGATTAAAGAATTAGCACAAGAAAAAAAGATTAATGTTGATGTAGAAGGATTTAATCAAGAATTCAAAAGACACCAAAAATTATCTCGTGTTGGTGCAGAAAAAAAGTTTAAAGGTGGATTATCGGATAACTCAGAACAGACAACAAAACTGCACACTGCAACTCACCTGTTGAATGCTGCACTAAGACAAGTTTTGTCTGATAATATTAAACAAAAAGGTTCTAATATTACTCCAGAAAGATTAAGATTTGACTTTAACTTTGAAAGAAGAGTTACACCTGAGGAAATAACAAAGATAGAACATGTTGTTAACAAAGTAATAACCCAAGGATTATCTGTAACAAGAGAAAAAATGGGGTTAATACAGGCACTTAAATTAGGTGCACAGTCAGAGTTTGGTGCAAGATATCCTGATGAAGTTTGGGTTTATTCTATTGGAGATTTCTCAATAGAGATTTGCTCAGGTCCACATGTCGAAAACACAAAAGAATTAGGTATGTTTAAGATTAAGAAAGAACAGAGTTCTGCAACAGGTGTTAGAAGAATTAAAGCAGTTCTTTTGGATAATTAAGAAAGGGTTAAATAATGTCAAAGAAACTTAGAATTCATCAATTTCTGACTAGAACAGGATTGTTTAAATTTAAAAGAGATGTTTATGATGCTCTTCATCAAGGTTTGGTCACTATTGATGGAAAGGTTGTAAAAGATAAAGACTATCAGTTTAAATTGTCATTAACTGTTAAGTATGATGGTAAAGAAGTTTATATTCCCAAAGGGTAGATTCTAGCCATTATTCTTTTAAAATCATCACCTTTAAAAAAGACAATTCTAATATTTAGAGTATGACTAAGAAATATTACTTTATTAGTGACTTACATCTTGGTGGAGATGGCCCATTAAATAAATGTGAGTTTGAAACAGAACTAATTGATTTTCTAAAAAAATTAGAAAAAGAAAATGGTGCAGAATTAATAATTGTTGGAGACACTTTTGGTTTTTGGGAGATATCAAAATTTAGTGGTGTAGAAAAATTAGAATTTGTTTTAAGAACTCACAAAAAATTGTTTAATCAATTTAAGAAAACAGGAATGAAAACTAAAATCACAATTATTCCTGGAAATCATGATCATGACCTTATTTGTAATCCAAAGTTCAAAACAATTCTAAGAAAATATAATATTGTTCTCGAAGCAAAACAACATATAACAAGAGTTGTTGGAGGAAAAAAGATTTGGATTGAACATGGAAATCAACAAGATGAACCAACGTCATTTGTGCCCTTTGGAGATAAAAATTATAAACCATTTGGTTATTATACTACACAAAAGATATTGATTGGTGCAGGAAAAGCTTCAGAGGTTGCTAAGCATCCTTGGATTAAGGAGACAGAATCAGTAACCCCTGATGAATTATTGCCCCATTGGTTATTTTCAAATTATTTTTATAAAGAAATGAGCCCATTATTAAGATATTTCTTATTACCTTTTATCATGCTGTTTACTTTAAGTTTTTTGATTTTATTTGGCTTAATCTTACAATTGTTTGGAGTTTTTGGTTCAAGTGTTTCAATATCTGGCCCAATACTAAAGCTTGGACTTGTTGGAAGATTAATATGGACTGTTATAACAATTGATATTGTTTTAATTATCTTTTTACTTTTTATTTCAATTCCTCTGTTTTTGCTTGTAAAAGACTTTAAAGGTGCACTAAAAAGATATAAGATTATTGGGGATGAAGGATTAAAGAGATATAAATATGAAGTGCTCGCAAAATATGTAAAAGAAGTATTTAAAAAACATAAGGATGTTTTTGTGTATATAACTGCACATACTCATAATGTTTCTCTCACAAAGAAGGGCAGGAAAATCTTAATAAATACAGGCACCTGGTTAAAAAGGTTGAAAAGAGTCAGAAACAGATTTAAATTTCTACCAGATGTTTATTATCCTACTTATGAATTATCTTATTTTAAGATTTATCTTCATAAAAAAAAAGTTGCAATTGAATATCATAAAATACATAAAAAGCTTGAGAAACTTGATTTAACTCGTCTTGAAAGATCTTTAATAGTGTTACGAAGTAAAATAAGAGAATCAAAAATTCCTGATATAATTTATGTTTAATGCAAAAGTATTAAAAACAATTACTTATTTTTTATAATTATGAAATCAAAAACAATTTTAGGTATAGAATCAACTGCACACACTTTTGGAATTGCAGTTACACAGGGTAAGAAAGTATTGTCTAATCTGAGAGATTCTTACACAACAGAAGAGGGAGGAATGATTCCGTTTAAGGTTGGTGAACATCACCTAAAAGTTTTCATAGACTTATTTCAAAAAGCTTTAGGAAATGCAAAAATAAAAATCAAAGATATTGATGCAATTGCATTTTCTCAGAGTCCTGGTTTAGGTCCTGCATTAAGAATTGGTGCAACTCTTGCACGAAGCTTACATTTATTATTGAAAAAACCAATGGTTGGTGTTAATCATTGTATTGCACACTTAGAAATTGGAAGAATACTTGCTGATGCAAAAGATCCAATCCTTGTTTATGCTTCTGGTGCAAACACACAAATAATTGCATATGATGAAAATAAATACAGAATATTTGGAGAAACTCTTGATATTGGGATTGGGAATTTCTTAGATAGTTTTGGCAGATATGTTGGTTTAGGTTTTCCTGCAGGACCAGAGATAGATAAACTTGCACAAAACTCAAAAAATTATATTGAATTGCCTTATAATGTTAAAGGAATGGATTTAGTGTTTGGTGGGATACTAACTAACCTTAGACAAAAATTGCAATCAAAAGAATATGAACTAAAAGACTTGTGTTATTCTGCACAAGAAACTGTTTTCGCAATGCTCATGGAAGTTACAGAAAGAGCAATTGCTCACACAGGAAAAAAAGAAATACTTCTTGGAGGAGGTGTTGCATGCAATTCCCGATTACAAGAGATGGCAAGAATTCTAGCAAAAGAAAGAGGAATAAAGTATTATATTCTTCCTAACGAGTATAATGTTGATAATGCTGCAATGATTGCATTGACTGGGGCATTAATGTTAGAATCTGGTGTTTCTACATCAATTGCAGAAAGTATTGTTAAACCTTATGAACGAACAGACGAAGTTGTAGTTAGTTGGAGAAATGATTAGAAAGTCTTAAATACTTCATACAATTCTTCTTCTTAGATGCATACTGAAGAACACAACAAAAGAAATAATGTTTTGTATGAATATGCCCTTAATGAGGCAAGGTTTAATCTTAATATTCTTAACCATAAAGAAAAATATGATGAGTTTCTTAATAGAATAAGGAGTAAAACTAAAAATTTTGGTGAACAAAAAAAGCTCTATCTTCTTCTCGATGAAACATGCAGGCTTGCATTATTAGAAACAGAGAAATCATTTGGAGATAGAGATGTTTTCTTAAATTTAGTTGATATTCTTGGTTTAAGTATAGATAAAATTCATAAAGCGTTTCGAAAAAGTCCGGATTTTATATATAATACTCAGGAAGTTGAATCAAAATTTATAATTGATGAAAAATAGAATTATTTAATAAGAGATATAAGCCATTGATATCTTCTTTAAAGAAAATAGTTGGAAAGAATTTATACTCAAAAAGAAAGACTATTGATAAAATAGTTAAAAAAATTAATGATTATGAAGAACTAAAGTGTGCAGATGATCCTGCATTTTATAAAAAAATACGCTTTGAGAAAATAGAAGTTGAAATCTCTGAAAAACAATCTATTATTACAAACTTTCAAATAAGACAAATTGATAATATTGCACATCAATTCTGTTCTGCATTTTTGATAGATACTAATAATGATAATGTAATACATTTTTTAGAAAAGCAGGTTCATGATTTAAAAAAACTCTATAATAATAAAGATGATTTTAAGAAATATATATTAGATATAGAAGGCAAGATTAAAAAATTACCTAGAAAAATAAAAATCCGTAACTTAAATAAGTTTTATAATCTTATGTCAAATTCTAATACTTGATTTTTCTATTACAAAATTTGTGGGGTGTTTAGATATTAAGCTAAATCCAAGACAATTTCAACTAGATA
>CAYZNE010000059.1:0-6865 GCA_964478955.1 uncultured Methanosarcinales archaeon | reverse complement strand
ACACTTAGTAAGAATTGCAAACACTGATCTTAAAGGAGAAAAGACAGTTCTCTATGCTTTAAGAAAAATAAAAGGCATTGGTATAATGTTTGCTAATATGATATGTCTAAATGCAAAAGTTGAGAGAACTAAAAAAGCAGGAGACTTGACTGATGCAGAAATTAAAGCTTTAGAAAAAGAAATTCTAAATCCCAATGCGCCTTCTTGGTTACTTAATAGAAGAAAAGATCAAGAAACAGGCGAAGATAAACATATTATAGGTTCTGATTTAATATTTGCTGTTGATGGTGATGTTAAAGCAATGATGAAGATAAAATCTTACAAAGGAGTAAGACACATGTCTAAACTTCCTGTTAGAGGTCAAAGAACAAAATCGAACTTCAGACGGAATAAAGGAAAGGCTGTTCCTGGCTTAAAAAAGAAAGGGGTAGCTAGAAAGTAAGATGGGAGATCCTAAAAAAATAAGAAAAAAATATGAGACACCTATTCACCCTTGGCAAAAGTCAAGAATTGTTGAGGAAATTAAACTTCTTAAAGAGTATGGTCTAAAGAATAAAAAAGAACTTTGGAAATTCTCATCTTTTCTAAAAAAGTATAAAGATCAAGCTAAAAAACTTATTGCTATGCAGGGTACACAAGCAGAATTAGAAAAAGAACAAATGATGAGCAAACTTAAATCATTTGGTTTTATAACTCCTGGAAATGAAACTTTTGATGCAATTTTCTCATTACAATTAAAAGACATTCTTGATAGAATGTTACAAACCGTTCTATTCAAAAAAGGATTTGCTAGATCAACAAAACAAGCAAGGCAATTTATTATTCATGGACATGTTATGATTGGTGACAAAAAAATTACTGTACCAAGATATCTTGTTCCTGTTAAAGAAGAATCTTTTATTAATTTTACTGTGGCTTCAAGTCTTTATAGTGAAGATCATCCTGAAAGACAAAGAGCAGATAAAAAAACAAAAGCTAAATTGAAAAAAGAAGCTGAAAAAGTTCAAAAAGATATAAAGTCAAAGCCTGAAAAAAGCGTTGAGACTACTAATATTAAACCTAAAAAAGAAGAGGCTCCTGCTGTTGAAGAAAAAAAAGAACCTGCCCCTAAAAAAGTAGAAACTAAAAAAGAAGAGCCTAAGAAAAAAGATAAAGCTCCTGTTAAAAAAAAAAAGAGACTAAAGCAAAAGATAAGAAGAAAGAATAAAAATGGTAATTCAAAAAACAGATACTAGAAGACCCAGACCTCAACAAAATATACGATGGGGAGTTTGTCATATTCTAGCTTCATATAATAATACTATGCTTCATGTTACAGATATTACGGGGTCAGAATCTATTGCCAGAGTTTCTGGTGGCCAAGTAGTTAGATCAGATAGATTAGAATCTAGTCCTACTGCAGCAATGAATGCAGCAAAAAAACTTGCAGAAATTGTGAAGGAAAAAGGAATTAATGGATTACACATAAGAATAAGAGCTCCAGGAGGGCATAATGGCCCAAATAGTCCAGGTCCAGGAGCACAAGCTGCAATCAGAGCATTATCTAGAATGGGTTTAAGAATTGGGTTTATTGAAGATGTCACACCCATGCCTCATGGAGGATGTAGAAAAAAAGGCGGTAGAAGAGGCAGGAGAGTATAATGGAAGTTACAACCCTAAAAAAATCAAAGAATAAATTGATATTATCAATTGAAGGAACTAGTGCTGCTTATGTGAATACTTTGCGAAGATTAATTCTTGCAGAAGTTCCTACAATGGCAATAGAAGATGTTGAGTTTAGACAAAATGATTCGGTATTATATGATGAAATGCTTGCATTAAGATTGGGTCTATTACCTCTAAAAACAGATTTAAAAATGTATAATCTTCCCAGTGAATGTTCATGTAAAGGTGCAGGTTGCGCAAAATGCCAACTTAAACTAACATTAAAAGTTGAGGGGCCTAAAACAATCTATGCAAAGGACATAAAATCAAGTGATCCAAAAATAGTTCCTGTTTATCCTGATACTCCTTTAGTTAAGCTACTAGCACACCAAAAAATAGAGTTTGAAGCAACTGCAGTTTTGGGAAAAGGAAAAGTTCATTCAAAATGGTCTCCTGGTCTTGTCGGTTTTAGATCAGTACCAATAATTACTGCTGGCAAAGATGCTAATAAAGATTTAATAAAAAATAATTCAAAAATACTTTCAGTAAGTGGAAGTAAAGTTAAAATTATTGATCACTTAAAGTATAGTGGTTCTCTAGAACAGGATCTTGAGGAAAATGGATTTACTGTTGAATATAGTGATACTGATTTCATATTTACTTTTGAGTCTTGGGGACAATTAAAAGCTTCAAATGTTTTTAATAATGCAATTGAGGAGTATAATAAAATCCTAAAAGGAACCCAAAAAGTGATTAAAGAAAACGTAAAATAATATTTTAAAACTCATTTATATAATTAAGAAGATGAATCGACAAAAAAATCCTGCACAGGAGAAACTAATAAGTGAACTAAAAACTTTAGCTATTACTGAGAAGGTTAAATTTTGGAAAAGAATTGCTTCAGAACTTGAAAAACCAACTCGAAACAAAAGAATAGTTAATCTTTCAAAGTTAGATAAAGTTACAAAGGATGGTGAATTAGTTATAGTTCCTGGTAAAGTTCTTAGTTCAGGAGAATTAACACATAAGTTAATTGTTTCTGCTTGTTCATTTTCACAAAATGCAAAATCAAAAATTTCTCAAAAAGGAGAAGTATTATCTATTGAAGATTTAATGAAAAAAAATCCTAAAGCAAAAGGGATTAGAATAATAGGATAGGTGTAAATATGATTGTTATTGATGCTACTGATATGGTGCTTGGAAGACTTGCAACAATTGTTGCTAAAAAAGCTCTTTTAGGTGAAACCATAAAAGTAATTAACTGTGAAAATGCAGTTATTACAGGAGATAAAAAAGCAATCCTTGAAAATTATCAAAAAAGAATGGTAAGAGGAATCCATACAAAAGGGCCTTTTTTACCAAGAATGCCTGATAGATTTGTTAGAAGAACTATTAGAGGGATGCTTCCTTACAAAATTGCTCGTGGAGCAGAAGCATATAAGAAAATTATGTGTTATGCAGGTTCTCCTGTAGAATTTGCTAATGAAAAAGCAATACAATTTGAGGAGTGTAATGTTTCGAAATTACCTTATCTTAAATTTATTACTGTAAAAGATTTATGTAAGTTTTTAGGTGCAAAGAATGACTAAAAAGAATGATTTAATTCAAACAAGCGGTAAGAGAAAAACTGCTGTAGCTAGAGCCACCTTAAAGAAAGGTAAGGGTAGATTAATTGTTAACAGTACTCCTATTGAATTATTTAAACCAGAGTTTTATGCTCTTAGAATAAAAGAGCCAATGATTTTAGCGGGTAATGTTGCTAATGAAGTTGATATTAACGTTAGTGTTTTTGGAGGAGGATTCTCATCACAAACTGATGCAGTGAGAATTGCAATTTCAAAAGCCCTAGTTAAACATAAACCTAATTTAAAACAAGTATTTCTTGATTATGACAGAGCAATGCTTGTTTCTGATGTAAGGTTTAAAGAAGTTTCAAAACCAAATAGTCAAGGCCAAGCAAGGTCTAAGAGACAGAAGTCATACAGATAGTTTGATTTCTGAGCGTATCGCTGATGCGCTAAGACAAAAAATATAAAGGTAGAAAAAATGATAACAACAAAAATAAAAATATTTTTGAGCAATCATTATTTAATTGGAGATAAAAAATGATTATTCCTATACGATGTTTTTCATGTGGAAAACCAATAGCCCATTTATGGGATGAGTTTAAAGAAAGAAGTATTAAAGGTGAAGACCAGAAAAAAATACTTAATGATTTAGGATTAGAAAGATTTTGTTGTAGAGTAATGTTTTTAGGGCATGTTGATTTAATTGATATGGCTTCAAAATTCAAAAAGTTTTAGGTTTAAAATGGTAATTGAAATAAATATAATAGAAAACACAAAAAACAGATTATTCTTTGATTTGAGGGGTGTTGACCACACTTTTTGTAATATGTTTAAAGAAGAACTTTGGAATGATTCTGATGTTAAGGTTTCTTCTTATAGAACAGGGCACCCTCTTGTTTTAGTGCCTCAGATAATTGTTGAAACTTCTAAAAAATCTGCACTCGATGCAGTGTTATCTGCAATAAAGAGAATCGAATCAACTAATAAAAAATTCTTAGCTGCATTTGATAAGATTTAATTCTTCGTTTTTTGATAAAACTCTCATAAACTTTATAAATGTAGAGGGAACTTCTTATGTTGAGCAAGATTCATTATATTAAACTTATTTTGGGTGAGATAATATGTCTAATAAGAAGAAAACAACTAAAAAAAAATCTAAATCTGCAGTTGCTAAATCTGTAAAGCCTGCAGACTATAAGTTAAATGAGGCTTCTAATTCTGAAAATGTTAAATTAGATTCTTTAACTGCAAATCTTCCAGCTGATTTGCCTGTTGAAGCTAAAGAAAAACTTGAGAATATAAAAACAATCCTTGATAAATATCAAAAGAAAGTTGTCTCTAAGTTTCAAGGATACATTATGGGTATTTGTTTGCTTCCACCTAACCAACCTGAGAAGGGTAAGGAACTTAGCAAAGAAGAAAAAGATGCAATCAATGTTCTTGTTCTGCTTGACGATGCTGACTCAAAAAAAATGAGTAAAGATCAGCTAAGAGAAAAACTTTCAAAAATTATGCAGGAATCTGCTAAAGAAATTGATAAGAATTTAAAGATTGAATCACTATTAGTTACCGACCTATGGCAAGCTTGTTCTGATGGTAAACATGAGCTTCTTAAGAAAATTGCACTTAGCGCCCCTGTTTTTGATAGAGGAATGATGTCTGCATTGAAGATTGCAGAAATACATAAGCAGATGGTTCTTGAAAAATTTGAGAATTATATTGTTACATATTGTCTTGCAGGATCTCTTGTTCAAGGTAAAGCGCATTCTAAATCAGATATTGATGTATACATTGTTATTGATGATACTGATGTAAAAAAGATGAGTCGTGCAGAGCTGAGAGATAAACTTAGAGCGATTATTATTGGTATGGGTATTGATGCGGGTAATATGACTGGAATAAAAAATAAATTAAATATTCAAGTTTATATTTTAACTGATTTTTGGGATAGCATAAAAGAAGCAAACCCTGTAATCTTTACTCTTCTAAGAGATGGTATACCTTTATTTGATAAAGGAATCTTTATGCCTTGGAAACAATTATTACAAATGGGTAAAATTAAACCAAGCCCTGAAGCAATTGAAATGTATATTCACTCAGGAGATCAATTACTTGAACGAGTTAAAGTAAAACTTAAAGAAATCGGAATGGAAGATTTCTTCTGGGCAACCCTAACTCCAAGTCAAGCTGCATTAATGATGATGGGTATTGCCCCTCCAACTCCTAATGAATCTCCAAAAGTTATGAGTGATGTTTTTGTTAAGAAAGAAAAGTTACTAGAACCTGAATATGTAACAATTCTTAAAAAGATAATAGATACCAGAAAAAAGATGGAGCATGGTGATAAAACAAGTATGTCTGGGAAAGAAGTTGATGAATTGTTAAAATTATCTGAGAAATATCTAAAACGTTTAAAAAAATTATTTCAACAAATTAGCGAAGCCAAAGAAGAAGAGGCTGTAATTAATTCATATAATTCTCTTGTAACAATGATGAGGGATATATTAAAATTAGAGAATAATGTTAAAACAATTGCAAAAGATAAAATACTGAAATCTTTTGAAGATAATATAATTCACACAGGAATTATTTCTGAGAAAGTTTTTACTGACATAAAAAAAGTTTTTAGTACCAAAAAATCTTATGATACCAAAAAATTAACTAACCATGAAATAAGAACAGCTATAAAAGCAGCCAAAGATTCAATGAAAGTTTTAGTTGATCATATTGAAAGAAAAAGAGCAAAGGCAATTGACAAAACAAAAATTAGAGTTAAATATGGTAATAAATATGGTGAAGTTATTCTTCTAGGGGATAAGGCTTTTGTCGTGCATAATCTTGAAAAAAGAGATAAAATAAGCAAAGCAGATATTGGTAAAAATGGAGAATTTGTTAATTATGTTGACTCTAATCTTGAAGAAATGGAAAAAGTTATTATGAATATAACAATTCCTAGAAAAGCTTTTATAAAAGAAAAAATATTTGAAGATTTAAAACAAATATTTGGTAAAGGTGTTGAAATCTTATTAAATAATTAGAAATATATATTATTTTTGTTTTATTTTTTCTTTTTGCATATAGTGCAAACTTCTGTGCCATTTACATTAAATAATCTTTTGGCATAGCTTCCACACATCCCGCAAATACCATCATTATCATATAAGGGATTTAGATTATTATCTCCCTGTAATCTTGCATCTATTTTATCTGCATATAAATCAAACAATGCTGGTTCTATTTTTAGAATATCTTTTAGAGTAATGTAACCGACCAATTTACCTCTACTTACAACATTAAGATGTCTAATCATATTTTTATTCATCACATCTAATGCTTCAAATATGTCTAAGTTTGGAGAAATTTGCACAATACTTGTGCTCATCACTTTTTCTATTGGATTTTTAGCTGAATAGCCCTTTGCAATTACTCTGAAAACTAAATCTTGATTTGTGACAATTCCTATTGGTTTGTCTTTTTTGAGAATAACAATACTTCCTAATTTACGTTTTTTCATTAATTTTGCGGCATCTTTAATCGTTATTTCAGGTCCTGTTGTTAGAGGATCTTCGGTCATGCAATCTGCCACAGTATATCCTGTTTTCATTTTTTGTTGTAAGGATACCTGCACACTTTTAGTGTGTGGAGGAATTACA
>CAYZNE010000058.1:0-7155 GCA_964478955.1 uncultured Methanosarcinales archaeon | reverse complement strand
CTATTTTTAGTTGATATTTATGAGAAAAAAACTAATTACTGGTTTGGTGGGTTTATTAATTGGTATTGGAAGCGTGGGTTGTCAATCTACCATGAATGGAGAAGTGGGAAGATTTACTAGGTGTTCTAATCAAATATCTAAAATTCTGGGATTAGATTCGGGAGATTCTTATCGGGTCAGTGAGACTCAAAAAAAGGGAGATCCGATTAGTATTAGGGTTTATGGATTAGATGGAAAACTAAAAAAAATGATTAGGTATGAAGATAACTTTTATAATGATGGGGTTTATGATACTAAGACCAAAATCACTATTGAGGGTGAGTTAAAGATTATGCCTTTGCCTAAGGGAAATTATGAACGAAGAAATGATAGTCAGTTGTTAAGGGCTTAATTATTATTTTTTTGATTTTTTCTTTGAATCTTTTTTAGTAGTTTCTTCTTTTGGAGCCTTTGGATCCAATAAATCTTTAGATTTATTGAGAGCTTCAGGAAGTGTTTTTATTTCTTCTTCAGGGTTAGGATTCTTGACAATTTCCATTGCAACAAGTTCAACTCTATCAAAAGCTTCATTTTTGTTTACTCTTCCTATAACTTTTATCATTTCTCCTAACAGAGATGATTTAAATGGTTCAAACATATCTGGCGCCTCTCTAAACTTTAGAATATTTTTGTGGCTTTCTCCAAGTAGTTTTTGTATTTGGTCTCTCCAGAAAACAGTTCTTATGCTTGCAGATCCATCGTCTAGATAACAGTTTAATACATAAGAATATCCTAGCTTGTTTGCCGGAACTTCTCCGTGCTCTGCACAAAGATATTTATCGTTTTCAAATTTTGGTTTTTTATTACACTCAGGACAAGTTTCCCAGAATCTAATATCTGAAACTTGAACAATTGTTGCAAGAACCTCTGCTCTGAAATCATTTGCTCCCAGTTCATTAATCTTTTTTCTTGTTGTTGTCTCTTCATCAACATCAATTGTTATTCCTTCAGGACCAACTATGATTTCAGCATTATCTCCAAGATTTAAGTCAAGAGCGCCAGTATAATTGTTTTTTCTAACATAGGCGTTCTTTATTGTTATTATATCTCCTTGGTTGATTTTTCCAAAGAGCTCATCAACTTTGGTGTTCCAGAGTGTTGCTCTTATTCTTCCTGTTTTATCTATAACAACAAAGCTGGCTAATTTGCCAGGGCCTCTTGCTGAATTAAATTCTTTTATCTCAAATTTTCTCAGGACTTTGACATTTAGTTCAACATTTCTTAGACCTTCAAGAAGATTACCTATTTCCAGAGCTTGCTCTGTTGAAGGTATTAATTGCACACCAAGTTCATTTGCAACAATGTGTGCAGCACCATCTTCACTTACTAAACCTGAAAGCTGGTCTAGTTTATGCTTTATTTTATTATTAATATCATCTAGTGATAGAGAAGTAGATTCTATAATTTTCTTAACTATCTGTTCTTTTGTAAGTACGACCATGTATTTCAAACCCCCTCGAATAATCAAATAAGTAAGTACTATATAAATATTAGTATTTAGTTCTTATTAGAACAATTTAGGGCAATTTCCTCTTTTTAAAAAGATTGTTGTTGGTTGTCTTGTGTTTGCTTTATATGTGCTACTGCCCAAGGTGAGCTGATAGTGTTAACCTCTATAGTGCGTTGTCGGGGTTGCGCCCTACGGGCAGACAGCACAATCAATAAATATCTGGATTTATGATTAAGCTATTAATCATGATCAATAATTCGTAGAATTATTGTATTCAGCGAAAGGCAGTTGCTAAACAATAATATTTATAAATGCCTTAAAATTCACTCCTGATTATGGTAAAGCGAATTGGTGGATCACGAAGAAAAACAAGACATAAGCTTAAGAAGAATGTCAGAACTAGAGGAAAAATTAGTTTAACTAGATTCTTTCAAACTTTTAAGATGGGTGACAAGGTTGTTCTGAATGCAGAACCTGCATATCAGAAAGCAATGTATTTCCCAAGGTTTCATGGACTTGTTGGTTCTGTATCAAAGAAAGTTGGTACTTGTTATGAAGTTAGTATTAAAGATCATGATAAGAATAAAGTAGTTATTGTTCATCCTGTTCATCTTAAAAAATTAAAGGTTTAAATAAAGAAAATGGAACCAGAAATCATTGAGTCAAATCCTATTTCTCTAGCAGAAGTAAAAAAAGAATTAAAAAAGATTAAGAAGAGAGATGACGAACTTACTTTTAGAGGTAACAAGATAGAGGAACATATTAATGCTCTTCATGTAATTTCTGAAAAAGATGCATTAGAGATTTATGGAAAAATCGATAAGTTGAAAATTTTGAGAATGAAGCCAAAGCACATTATTAAATTTGTAGATGTAATGCCTTCTTCAGAAGCAGAAGTAAAATATGTTGCAGGTTCATTATCCCTAACAGTTTCCAAAGAGAATATCACAAAAATATTCAAGATAATAGATAAATACATTCCTAAGAAGAAGAAATAGAGTTATTGTTATTTTTCTAAATTAAGTTAGTTTATTAGATACTTATTTAAATCTAGTGTTAATTCTAATACTTATGAATAAATATGAGTTTATTTCTGAGGATGATGCAAAAATAACCTTAAGTTTTTCTACTAATTTTGATGTTTTTTTATCTAAGTATAAAGAAGGTGTTATAGCTGAACATGTTTTTTTCTTTAATTGTCGCGTTGGATCTGCTTTACCAGCAATATTAAGATATTGTTTTGAAAATGATATAGATTTAAAGGAAAGAATTTTTTTAAAAGAATTGCCCTCTCAAGATATGTCTAATTTTAATGAATTTGAAATAAAATATGCTTTAAATTTACCTTCTAAATATCCTTGTTTTGGTGTAAGGTCTATTGATGAAAATTTATCTATTAGTTCAGTATCTGGTTATAATACAAAGGTTTCATTAAAAAGAGGAGATATTGCAGAGCTAGTTGAAGGATTTCTTAGGATTTTAAAGGATAGTCCTGTAAATGGAGCATATATTGAGTGTGCACAGATAATTCAATACTATCATGCTTGTTTACAAGAAGGCACCTTAAAGTAATAATTAATTTTCTTAAACTTTATAAATACTAATTGTAAATATATTCTATAAAGAGGTGTTTAAGTGATTAATGTAGCAATTAATGGTTTTGGTAGAATAGGCAGAGAAGTCTTCAAAGTATTACACAAAAAGTTCAGAGATGAAATAACTGTTGTTGCAGTTAATGACTTAACTGAAACCAAAGTTCTAGCTCATCTATTAAAGTATGATTCTGTTCATGGAAAGTTCGATGCAAATGTTAAGTTTGATAAGCATTTCCTAATTGTTGATAATCACAAAATTCATGTTCTTGATGCAAAAGACCCAGAACTTCTTCCATGGAAACATCTACAGATAGATGTTGTTATAGAGAGTTCTGGAAGATTCAGAACAAAGGAAGATGCAGGAAAACATCTGAAAGCAGGTGCTAAGAAAGTTATTATTTCTGCCCCTGCAAAGAGTGATGGCGTTAGAACTATTGTTCTTGGTGTTAATGAACACACTTACAATCCAAAAGAAGATCACATAATTAGTAATGCTTCTTGCACAACAAACTGTCTTGCACCTATTGTAAAAGTTTTACATGATAATTTCGGAATTGTTGAAGGTTTTATGACAACAGTTCATAGTTATACTGCAGACCAAAGATTAGTTGATGGTCCACAAAAAGATTTGAGAAGAGAGAGGAGTGCGGCTCTTAACATAATTCCAACATCTACAGGTGCAGCGATTGCAGTTGGAAAAGTTATTCCTGAATTAAATGGTAAACTTGATGGTTTAGCAATTAGAGTTCCAACACCTGATGGTTCCTTAGTCGATTTTACTTGTCTTCTAAATAAGAGTGCTAGTGTCGAGCAAATAAATAATTTATTCAAGAATGTTTCTCTACATCATCTTAAAGGAATAATGCAATACTCAGAAGAAGAACTTGTTTCAACAGACATTATTGGTAATACTTATTCTTGCATATTTGATTCTAAACTTACACACATCAAAAATAATCTGGTTAAGGTTTTTGGTTGGTATGACAACGAAGTTGGATACTCCTATCGGGTTGCAGACTTGATAATGTTCATTGCAGGTAGGGAGTAGTTCTTTCTATAATCTTCTCAAACTTATCTAAAACTTCTTTTTTATTTAAGTTTGATGTTTCAATTATATCTACATTAAGAGCTTTTGCTTGGTTTCTAAGAAACTTCAACCAATTTTTCATATTTTCATTAACTAAGTGAGGTTGATTTCTATCAATAGTTAATCTTTTTGCCATTGCTTCTTTGTTACAATCTATAAGAATTATTTTATAATTTGAGAAATTGTACTTTGAGAAACCTTGTTTTATGAATTCTAAATTTACTTGCCCTTCAAAAATTATTCTTTCTTTATTAAATTCATTTAATAGTTTGTCAATCCAGATGAATGTTGTTTCTTTTTGCCAGTTTTCTATAGTTCCAAATTCTTTAACCATTTCTTCAGTTGAAGGAATACCTATTGAATCAAAGTGTAAAAATAGCCAAGTTTTGTTAGAATATTTCTTTTTAAGTTCATTAACTAATGTTGTTTTACCTGTGCCTGAAGCACCTGTAATGAAAAAGATTGTTTTAGTCATTTTATTATTACTTATTTTTATATAATATATAAACTTATTTGTGGTTTTTTTTCTAAACATTTAAAAATGATTAAAATTATCTAGTTAGTATCTGGGGGTTTTCCAGAAAAGTTTAGCAAGGAGTAAAAAACAAAATGAAAGGAACAGTTAAATGGTATAACTTTAAAAAAGGATACGGCTTCATCAGTGGTGAAGACGGAAAAGATTACTTTGTGCATTATACTATGGTGTCAAAGGAATTAATGTTGAAAGATAACGATAGCGTTACGTTTGATGCTGTTGAAACAGACAAAGGAATTCAAGCACAGAATATTGCTTTATCAGGGGATGCGCCTGCAGAAGCACCTGTAACTGAAGCGTCTAATGAAGAGTCTGCTCCAGCAGAAGCACCTGTTCAAGAAGAGCCTAAAGAAGATACTGAAGATTTTTAGTATCTGAATTTATCATATTTTTATTATTTTTTGTTTTTATTTTTTCTATTTTTTAGTATTTTTCTTTGTAGTAACAACTTTAAACTTATTTGAGATATCATTAAGTTGTTTAACATTATTCACAAAAACTGGAAGAACATTACTAAAAACTTTTTCCATAGCTCTAACTTCTGCACCAACATTTAGAATATTCTTATCGTATTCTCCTATCTTTCCGATTATTGCTTTGTGCAGTTCATCAAATTGATCTTTCATATCTCTAACTTGTTGTTCTATTTGTGTAACTTTTTGTTCTGTTCTATTTTTCCAAGTTATTATTTTGTTAATATCCTTGATAAGGTCAGCCCATTTTTCTTCAATAATAGTTTCAATGAGTTCTTCATTAGTTGCACTCATCATTCCCGGGTCAATGTCCATTGATGGTTGCATTGGATTCATATTAGGGATTGGTGGTAAGTTATTTTGTGGATTATTTGGTATCATCTTGTTTCCTCCTAGTTTTGCCTGTGACATTGCATCAAATATATCTGTATGAGAGTAGCCTTTCTTTGTTAAAGCCTGAATAATCTGGTTTTCAGATAGTCCTTGTTGCTTTAAAGTCCATACCTGATTAACCATTTCTTTAATGTCAGTCATTTTAAAATATATTTATGTTCTTAGTTTAAAAATATTATCTATTATTTTGTTGAATATTCATAAAAGCAAACAACAAGCTTTATAAATATATATTAAGCCCCATTCTATACTGATAATTATAGAGGTTAAAATATGGCAAAAGATACTGTAGACATACTAATTTCAGGCGGTAAAGCTACTGCTGCACCTCCACTAGGTCCTGCTTTAGGTCCAAAAGGTGTGAATATTGGCAATGTTATTGCTGAAATAAATAAAAAAACAGCAAGCTTTGCAGGAATGCAAGTGCCTGTTAAAGTAATAATTGATACTGATACTAAAGAATTTTCTATAAAAATAGGAACTCCTCCTGCTGCTGAACTTATTAAGAAAGAAGCAGGAATTGCAAAAGCAAGTGGAAGTCCTAAAAAAGACTTAGTTGCAGACTTAAAAATTGAACAAATTATAAAAGTTGCAAAGATGAAAGAAGATGTTCTTCTTGGAAATGATATGAAAGCAATGGTTAAAGAAGTTGCTGGAACATGCAGATCAATGGGGATAATGGTTGAAGAGATGCGTGTTGAAGAGTTTATCAAAGCAGTTAATAAAGGCAAGTATGATGAGCAGATTAAGTCAGAGAAAACAGAGTTAACAGCAGAAGAACTGAAAGAAATGGAAGTTAAGAAGAAAGAGTTAGCTGAGAAACACAAAGCAATGCATGACAAGTATGCAGTAATGGCTAAAGATATTATTGCAAAGAATGCAGGAAAAGAAAATAAAGTTATTAGAAAAGCTTTGAGTGAAGCAGAAATTCCAGAAGAAATCATTAATGAGTTTGCACCTGAGGAGAAAGAAGTTCCTGGTGCTCCTGCAAAAAAGTAGGTTCAGGCTTACCTGTGCCAATAATCTTTGATTATTGAGCATTTTATTTTATTTTTTATTTTATAATTTTTATTAATCTACCATGTAAATCTCCAGTCTCTATGTTATTTCTGGTATATATTGCGATAGCTTTTTTACCAATATATTTTTCAGAATCTTCTTTTTGACTATTAATTAATATTAAGCTTCCTTTTGTTTCTGTTTTTAATATTAATCCTGGGTGGGAATAGTCATCTCCTTTAGACCATTTTAAGATTTCACCTTTTATTATAAAATCTTTATTTGAATCTGGGTCTATTTTTGCATATAATTCTTTAAGATGGAATATTAAATATTTCCACGGGTTGCTTCTACGTATGCTTGTTTCATGAGGATTATAATATTTTTCAGATTCTTTAAATATATTAATCATTAATTCTGTTCTCTCTTTAATAATATTAATATCTTCGTCTGTAAGTTGTTCATGTCTTAAATAAATACCATGATTCTTTGTATTATTTTTTCGTGCAATTCCTGTATCAATATAGGCTGAAAATAAAAATTCCGGATTAAACATATTATATTTTTTATTATACTCGTCTGAA
>CAYZNE010000057.1:0-7200 GCA_964478955.1 uncultured Methanosarcinales archaeon | reverse complement strand
AGAAATTTTAATATCTATATGTAATAGGTCAACCAAAAATATAGTAATTAGCAACTTTAATAGAAAACTGACTACTCCACCTATTAAATATTTAATAATCTTTACAAAATTCTTTTTCAGATAATTAAAAGACCACTTATATAATTTATGAACAACCATAATAATCTCCTTAAAAGATTAAAAATTAACTTAAATTTTTTATAAATCTCAAACACACTAAATCTTTATCTATTATTTTTTCTTAGTTAATTCTCTCTTACTTAAATATAGGCCTTCTTCAATCAGAGTTCTGTTAGTTTTAATTGAATCGCCAATAATTCCGAACACAAAAAACAACACTGAACCCAATACTAATAATGTGGCAATAATTAATGATTGTATATATCCTGAATAACCTGCATTAGTGAAGTAAAAATAGAAAAATCTAATGAATAAAAAAAGTCCTGGCAAAAAAGACAATAAGCTCAAAGTGATGAAAGTCTTAAATGGTTGATACAAATAAAATACTCTTATTAGGTTAGCAGTACTTTTTCTCATATGCTCAAAAATGTTTTTGAACAATCTAGATTTACGTGTGGGGGCATTTGTCTTAATATCATAATTAATTATCTTTAAACCTTTTGAAGCTGCCTGCATCAAAGTATCAAGAACATAACTAAATTGAGATGTAACATTAATTCTTAACAATGCCTCACGAGAATACGATCTAAACCCTGAGACTGTATCTCTAACTGGAGACTGGATCATTTTACGAACAAGAATGTTACCAAAATATTGCAAAGCTCTCTTTAATAGAGAAAAGTGTTTTACTTTCCAAGGAGTTCGATTACCAACAACCATATCTGCACGAGATTCTAAAATCGGTTTTACTAATGCGGGAATGTATCTTGAAGGATACTGATTATCTCCATCACTATTAACCATTATATCACAACCTCGCTTTAAAGCAGCTAAAACACCACTATTAAATGCCCGCCCTAAACCTCTGTTAATCTTGTGTCTTATAACAATACAACCATGTTTTTTTGCAACTTCAACCGTTTTATCAGTAGAACCATCATCTACTATTTGAACTTCAATCTTATCAATTCCAGGTATTTTCTTAGGAATATCATTAAGAACTAAAGGTAAAGTTTTTTCTTCATTATAACAATTGATATTAACAACTAATTTCATTTTAATTAACCTAAGCCAGAAGATTGATTATTAATTTAAAAAGGTTCTTGTATTTAAATACTATAAAACTGAGGATAAATCCGCCATTTAAAGCTAAAATTAGCCATAATACTATCGATACATTTTTATATAAATCAGTATAAGAAAAAGATATGCCTATAAAAGAGATTCGTAGCAGAAGAAGCATTAGAAAGTATAAGCCAAAGCTAATACCTGATAAAGTATTAAACTCAATATTAGAAGATGCAATATACGCCCCTTCTCATTGCAATACCCAAGGCACAAGATTTATTATCATTACAGATAACAAAATAAAACAAGAGTTAATTGATAATGGCGCATCTATTATAATTAAGAATTCTGAACAAGGAATCCTTGTTTTATATAAAAACGAGTCAGATAACACAGAATATTCAGATCACATACAAAGCGCTTCTGCTTCAATACAAAATCTTTGTTTGTCTGCAGAAGAAAAAGGCATAGGAACATGCTGGATTTGCCATTTACCACATAAAAAAGTTATCAGAAAAATTCTAAACATTCCAGATTTTTATGATATAGTTGCGTATGTAATGATAGGCTATCCAAAAAATAAACCTACTGAAATAAAAAGGAAATTTGAGATAAAACAAATAATCTCAAAAAACAAATTTACATTAAAAGAGCATCATAATAATAAAACAGGAGAAAAAATACTTAGAAAAATATATTATAAACTTCCATTAGGTATTAAGAAAAAACTTAACAAATCTATTGACAAAAAATTTGTAAAAAAGTTTAAAAATTAGAATGATATTCTCTACTTTAAAGCCAGAACTATATAGAGAAAAATTATAATGAAAAAAAATATATACTCAAATTTTTCACAGCATGTAATAATAAAATTATTAACAAATTTAGACAGAGACCCAATGTCTCCAACTTATGGATCATTTGACAGAAATTATTGGAATTATAAAATAAGAGATTTTTCTTCAGCAATATTACAACAAGGCGCATTAACTTTATCTTTAATTTATTCAAACAACTTTTTTGGTAATATATATTACAATAAAAAAATTGTAAAGGATTATGCAATAGCCGCAATAAGGTTCTGGACAAAAATACAGTATAAGAATGGCGGGTTCCCAGAATATTGGGCACAAGAAAAAAGCATTCCTGCAACCGCATTCAGTTTATATAGCATTTGTACAGCAGCAAAAATTATTGATTATTCCTCAGCAACTTTAAATAAGGTCATTAGAAAAGCTGTTAACTTCTTACTTAAAAATGTCGAAGAAGGAGCATTAAACCAAGAGATGGCAGCCACATGTGCAGTATATGCTGCAGGAGATTTCTTAAAAGACAATAAAATAAAGAAACAATCAATAATTAAATTTAATAAACTATTAACAAAACAAAAAGCAGAAGGCTGGTTCCCTGAGTATAATGGTTTAGATATAGGATATTTATCTGTTAATTTAGAATTTATGGTTAAATTTTACCAACTATCAAAAAACAAAAAAGCACTGGATGCAGCTAAAAAGATTGTTGAAATAACTTCATATTTTATCCATCCTGATGGAAGTCTTGGTGGAGAATATTGCACAAGGAATACAGAATACTTTTTACCTTATGGATTTGAGTATATGAAAAAGTATACTACTCTAGCTTCAAGTATCCTGAATAAATTATTCGACAACATTAACAGACCTTACTTGAATTATGGAATTGATTCAAGATACATTTTACATTATGTTAGCCCTTCAATAATTCAATCAGATATTGAATATAAACCAGACACCAACAAAGAAAAACTGCCTTGCGAGAAAATATTTGAAAAATATTTTGAAGAGGCAATGATATATATCAAAAGTACTAAAAAATATTATTTTATTTGCTCATTAGCAAAAGCAGGAACACTGAAGGTAATAGATAAAAAAACAAACTATATAACTACAGATTGTTCCTATAGAATAAAACATAAAAATAAATTATACACTTGTGAATGGCCAAACAATAATACATTTAACGTTAAAAAGGGCAAGGTTAAGGTTATTTCAAAGTTTATTAAGAAGAAGTATGTGAAACAAACACCAATTAAACAGACAGCATTAAAAATACTCTCTGCAATATCAAGTAAATTTGTAATAAGTTTTGCTAAAAAAGTAATAATATATGATAAAAATAAGTTTATTGAAGGCTTTAAAATAAACAGATATATCACATTAAATGAAAATACAATAATAATAGAAGATGAAATACTAAACGCACTAAATAAGCATATTGAAATTTTTCATATACCTCAATTGTCCATGAGACACACTGCTTCATCAAAATTCTTTCAAAGAAACTCTATATTTAATCAGATAAACTACAAAAATTTTAAGACAAACAAAAATTTTAAGAATAAAACCTTTATTAACTTTAAATAAACAATTCATAAATTATATAAAACAAAACTCGCTTCTTTCAAGTATGAAACTACCTAAAAAAGATATGTGGTTTATTCTGGCAGCATACAATGAAGAAAAAAGTGTTGAAAAGACTATTAAAAATCTACAAAAAGAAGGTTATTTTAATTTAGTTGTCATTGATGATGGATCTCATGATAAAACTTTTGAAAAGGCCAAAAAAGCAGGAGCAATAGTTCTTAAACACAGAGTAAATTTAGGTCAAGGCGCTGCACTCAGAACAGGCACAGACTACGCTCTAAAACATGGAGCAAAATACATAATACATTTTGACTCAGATGGACAACATAGAGTTGAAGATATATCTGCAATGATAACTCCTGTACTTAAAGGAAAAGTTGACATAACTCTTGGCTCAAGATACCTTGATAAAAGCATGAAGACAAAGATGCCCTTAAAGAGAACCATTTATCTAAAAGGAGGATTAATATTTACAAGAATTCTATCAGGACTTAAATTAACAGATACCCACAATGGTTTCAGAGCAATGAATAGAAAAACTGCAAAAAAACTTGAAATAACACAAGATGAGATGGAACACGCATCTGAAATATTAGAATTAATTGCGCGAAGAAAAATTAAATATAAAGAAGTTCCAGTAATAATAAAATATACTGAAGAAACTATGAAAAATTCTATGAACAGCTTTGGAATGGCAATTAAAATAATTCTAAAAACAATATATTATAAGTTGTTTAAGTAGACAATACTATTACTGTCTTAAGTGAGCTGATTAACCAGAATATATAGGTGCGTTGTTGGGGGATGCTCCACCCGGGACAACAGCACAATCAGATAACAATAGGTTCAGCGAGAAATAGTAAGGATTAAGACTTCATAAATTATATAAACAAAATTCTAAACACATAAAACTATGAGGATCTTAGTAACTGGGGGCGCAGGTTATATTGGAAGCCATTTTCTTAAAGAGTTAAGAGATAATAAGTATGATTCTAATAATATTCTAACAATAGATAACTTAAGCAATGGTTTTAAAAAAAACATAATTTTTGGCAATTTTATTAAAGCTGATCTTAGGGATAAGAAGTATATAGAAAAAATTATCTCAGAATTTAAACCAGAATTAATTGTTCATTTTGCAGGATTAATTTCAGTTCCTGAATCAGTAAAAGAACCAACTAAGTATTATGAGAATAATTTTGTTGGAAGTTTGAATTTGATTAAATCTGCAATTAAAAACAATGTTAAAAAGTTTATTTTTTCTTCAACTGCGGCAGTTTATGGAATACAAAAGAATAATCTTGTAACTGAAAATACTGAGTTAAAACCAATAAATCCTTATGGAAACTCTAAAAAAATGATCGAAGAATTGCTTAAAGATATTAAAAAAGCAAATCCTAAGTTTAATTATGCAATATTAAGATATTTCAATGTTGCAGGTTCAGATTCTGAAATGATTATTGGCAATAGACAAAAAATTAAATTAAATTTGATCCCAATCTTAATAAATAATATTTTAAATAAAACAAATCAAATAAATATTTTTGGCAATAACTGGAATACACCAGATAAAACCTGTATAAGAGATTATATTCATGTAACAGACTTAGTAAGAGCACACCTAGAAGTAATCAATTTATTAAATAAAGACAGTTTTATTTTGAATGTTGGCTATGGAAAAGGAAGTAGTGTATTAGATGTTGTAGATGCAATTGAGAAAGTTGCTAAAATTAAAATAAAAAGAAACTTTGTTGCAAGAAGAGCTGGTGATCCAGAATGCCTAATTGCAGATAATTCTAAGATTTTAAGTTTAACTAACTGGAAACCTGCATTCAATGATTTAAATGTTATTATTAAGAATGCGTGGGGTTGGGCAAATAAAAAATAGTTAATCTAATTCTTTCTTAAGAACAGAAACCTTATCCAATTTTTCCCAAGTAAAATCAGGATCACTTCTTCCAAAATGCCCATATGCTGCAGTTTTTCTATAAATAGGTCTCTTAAGTTTTAACTGACTAATTATATCTGCAGGTTTTAAAGGAAAATGTTTTTTAATTAAATTGATAATTTTATCATCAGTAATTTTACCTGTTCCAAAAGTGTTAACCCAAAGACTAACTGGTTCTGCAACACCAATTGCATATGCTAATTGAACCTCAAGTTCTTTAGCTAAATCTGCAGCAACAATATTTTTTGCAATATATCTTGCAGCATAAGCTGCACTCCGATCAACTTTACTAGGATCTTTTCCTGAAAATGCCCCGCCACCGTGTCTACCAATTCCACCATATGTATCAACAATAATTTTTCTTCCAGTTAAACCAGCATCACCTTGTGGACCACCAATAATAAATGCTCCTGTTGCATTAATATGTATCTTGGTTTTAGAATCCATAAGTTTTCCACAAATAGGTTTAACAACATATTTCAAAATATCTTTTCTAATTCTTGCATGCTTTATGTTTTTATCATGTTGATTTGAAACTACTATTGCTTCAATTCTTTTTGGTTTACCATTAGCATACTCAATTGTAACCTGAGATTTACCATCAGGACCAAGATAGGGAATTAATTTCTTTTTTCTAACAAAGGCCAGTCTTTTTGCTAATTTATGAGCTAACGTTATTGGTAAAGGCATAAATTCTTTTGTCTCATCACAAGCATAACCAAACATTAAACCTTGGTCACCAGCACCCTGTTCTTTGTGTAAACCTTTGCTTTTTGTAACTCCTTGGCTAATATCTGGAGATTGAGGGATAATACTAGAGAGAACACCACAGTTTTCATATTCAATACCTTGAGAAGTCTTTACATAACCTATTTCTTTTAATGTTTTTCTTACAATATTATCAACGTCAACAAATCCATGAGTTGTTATTTCACCAAAAACCCAAACAGTTCCATTTTTAGTTGCAGTTTCAACTGCAACCCTTGAATTAGGATCTTGCCTTAGACATTCGTCTAAAATTGCATCACTAATCTGATCGCAGAGCTTATCTGGATGACCTTCGGTTACACTTTCTGAAGTGAATAATTCTTTATTTTTTACCATTTTATGTTAGATTAATTAATTAACTTATATAGATTGTCTTTGTTTGCAACCCTAAACTTCATAAAGTATATAAAATAAGTTAA
The DNA here is from genome assembly GCA_964478955.1 of uncultured Methanosarcinales archaeon. Lineage (GTDB taxonomy): Archaea > Nanobdellota > Nanobdellia > Woesearchaeales > CAYZNE01 > CAYZNE01. The sequence continues at coordinate 475 of CAYZNE010000057.1, read as the reverse complement.
TATTTATCATTTATAATGTTTGGAATTAATCTTAAATCAGAGTTTGTTAAAAATACAGGGCATATAGGGATATCCACAATAATACAAAATATTCTATCTTACTTAATAATTATTTTAATTTCTCGTTATCTGGGAGCAGAAGGGTTAGGTCAATACAGTTTTATATTCGCATTTGTAGGTATCTTCTTTATTTTTAGTGATTTTGGGTTAAGCCAACTTTTAATTAAAGACTTAGCTAAAGATGAAAGCAAGATTAATAAGTATATTTCAAATATTTTAAGTCTAAAAATTTTATTGCTGATAGTTTGTTTTATTATTTACTTTGCTTTAATATTTTTTATTGGAAAGCATGAGATAATTATTGCAATGATTATTGCAGGAATTGCACAAATAATGGCTCAACTAAGCCAACCCTTATTTAGTCTAGGCAGAGTTAAACATAAAAGTAAAACTGTGGGAATAGCACTTATTATTG
>CAYZNE010000056.1:0-7364 GCA_964478955.1 uncultured Methanosarcinales archaeon | reverse complement strand
AAAAATAACTCACTAAAAGTATCTTTGGTGCTCGTACTAGCAGGCCTTATAGGATCTGGAATATATATTGGTATAAATAGCAAAATAAATAATGATATTAGACTTATAAAAGATGCTTCTATAATTAAAACTAATGACTTTCATGGCAGTAAATTGCGTAGTTTAGTTATGCAAGAACTACATGAAGGAGAAATCAAACCAAGAAGTAGAATGGTAGAAAAATACATAAGTGAAGTTGTTGATGAGACAAGAGACAAACTTGGTGATGATTCAGTAATAATAAGTAAAAGGCCTGATAAAAACGGATTCTATGAATATACATTTAAGTATGGCATAGCTTATTTTCCAGATTTAGGTGAAGAAGGCATAGCTTATTTTAAATAGCTTTATTTTTTAACAATCTTTTTAAACACTTGTTCTTATATTTTATTTTATGAAATTTGACTCAAAGCATGAGATAATAGGATGGACAGGAATGACCCTAATTCTTGTTGCATATGCATTTAATGCATTTAATTTAATAGGCACAGATAGCCTTTTCTACGCATTATTCAATATTATTGGCTCTGCAGGCATTATTTACGCTTCATTCTATAAGAAAGATTACCAGCCAGTTGTTCTAAACTTTATTTGGATTGCAATTGCAATATTCTTAATGGTTAAGGTTCTCATATAATAAAATATATAAACCCCAACACAATCTGGCTAGGGACTGCATAGGGGGTGCAAAATGGAATTTTATGATGAACTAAGAAAAAACCTGTTAAACTTTAGCTTTGATGATATTATAGGAAATGAAACTGTTAAAAAACAGGTGAAGTCTGCATTATACGCGAGAAGACCAATAATTATTGTTGGGGCACCAGGAATTGGAAAAACAACACTATCAAAACAAGTGTCAGATATTCTTCCGGTAAAAGAAGTTAATGATTGCGGATTCAATTGCTTACCAGAAAAACCCTCTTGTCCATATTGCCTTGATAAGACAAGTAAAAATGAAAAGATAAAAACTAAACAAGTTAGTTCTGAAGATTTATTTGTTAGAGTGCAGGGATCACCTGACCTAACTGCAGAAGACTTAATTGGAGACATTGATCCGATTCTGGCAATGAAACACGGAGCACTCTCTTTAGAAGCATTTACTCCAGGAAAAATATTCAAAGCAAATAATGGAATATTATTTTTTGATGAGATAAACAGATGTTCTGAGAAACTGCAAAATGCATTACTGCAAGTTCTAGAAGAAAGAAAAGTTACAGTTGGAAGTTATACTTTTGATTTCAATGTTGACTTCATATTCTTAGGAACAATGAACCCTGAAGATTCAAGCACAGAAACATTAAGTGATGTCTTTATCGACAGATTTGACCTAGTTTACATGGATTACCCAAATAATTTAGAAGAAGAAAAAACAATTTTAAACTCTAAGAACATAAATTATGCAGAATTTCCAGAAAAACTGAAAAACTTTATTGTAACATATATTCAAGTGCTTAGAGAATCTAAAGACCTGGAAAAACATCCTGGTGTAAGAGCAACATTAGGATTATATGAAAGAGCACAAACTAATGCAGTTATCAATGGTAGAGATAAAGTTAGGATGAAAGATATTGAAGAAGTATTTATTTCTGTTCTTGCACACAGAATAAAACTTAAACCAAGTGTGGCTTACACAAAGAGCACCGAAGACTTCCTAAGAAGCACATTCAATTCTCAGGTCGACAAAACAGACGGCTCTACCTGACCAAAAAGAAATCGGAACGAGCACTAAAGATTTTGAAAGCTATTCTCCCATTGAAGAAAAAGAAGGGAATATGCAAAAGTCAGGACAAGATAACAAACTTATGAGCACTGTTGACTCAGGTTCTACTGATAAAAAAGATGGTAAACTTGCAGAAGATATGATAAATAATTCTATTGGAAGTTTTGTTCCAGATATAATGTTTCAGAACATGGTTAGTAATTTTAAGAATGCAAAAAAACTCTATGGAGAAACAATTATTAGAGAATTAACAGACTTTGAACCTGGCTACATAGAGAAAAATATTAATATTCCTGAATTCAAAAGAGAACTTAAAAAAAATATTGCTGCAAATGTTAAAGATCTCAAGTCTAAAGGCGTAATAAATTCAGATTATGTTCTTACAGAAGCAGGTTTAGATCTGGCAGCAGTTGAACTTTGCAATTCTGAACTAGAAAAATTAAAAATAAAAGGGTTTGGAAATAGAAAAACAAAAGAATACTACATCTATGGAGAAAAGGATGATTATTCTAATTTTAAAACAGGAAACAGATATAGAGATGTTTCAGTTGCACAGAGTGTAAAAAATGCTGTACGAAGAAAACACAAAGAAATTCGAACTGCAGATATAAAAGTTTATGATCGTAAAAAGACAGGCAAGATAGATATTGTTTACTGTCTTGATTCAAGTGGAAGTATGAAAGGAGACAAACTTGGCCTGAGTAAAAGGGCAGGTGTTGCACTTGCATACAAAGCAATCCTTGATAAAAACAGTGTTGGATTGTTAGTTTTTGATTCTGAAATAAGAAAAATTGTGAATTTAACAAATGATTTTAATTTAATTTTAAGTGAACTAGTTAGAATAAGAGCAAGAAATCAAACCAATATAAATAAAGTTATATCAGAAGCATCTGAAATTCTAAACAAAAGTAAAAACACAAAACACATAGTTATTCTAAGTGATGCAATGCCAAATGTAGGTGAAGTAGAAAGTGTTTACGAAGCCACTGCAGTTGCAGCAAGTAGAGGAATAACTGTTTCTTTTATCGGAGTTGACTTAGACGAAAAAGGAATTGAAGTTGCAGAAAAAACTGTTGAAATTGGAAAAGGTCGACTCTATAGAGTTTCTAAAATGGACAACATAGATTCTATTCTATTAGAAGACTACGAGTTTGTTAGGAGAAGTTAATATGCAAAAAGTAATATTTGTTGGTGGATTTTTTGGAACTAAATTTGATCATATTTTGATTAAAAAAATACTGAAAGATTATGAACTTATATTATTCAAATATGATACTCGACTATATGACTCTATCAAGGATATAACTAACAAACTTAAAATTTTTATTGATAATCTTAAATTAGATGAAAAAGAAAAAGTATACCTAATTGGATTAAGTGCAGGCGGGATAATTTGTGATTACTACTTAAAATTCCTGGACAATACAAAAGTCAGCAAATTTGTAACAATATATTCACCATTTAATGGCTCGCCCCTACCATACCTATTTACTAAGAAATTTAAAGGATTACAAGACTTAAAAAATAATTCTAGAATAATTAATAAACTGAAAAAAGTCAAATTAAAAAATATTAAGATAAAATCTTTTTGGTGTTTATTTGACCCAATTGTTCTCGGTAAATCAGGCAAATATGTGAATGCAGAACACTGTTTATTTTTCATACATTCACTTATTCAATTCTGGCCAGGAATAAATCATAAAATTAAGAATTTCTTTGATTAATAAAAAAATAAATTACCTTCTTCCTCTTCCGCCTCTAGGTGCAGAACCTCTGCCTCTAGGCTTTGGAGCACCTCTTCTTGGACCAGAACTTCCACTTCTAGGAGCTGAACTTCTTCCGACTGGAGCGCCACGCTTAGGTGCAGAACTAAATCTTTTCGCAGATGAAGAATCTCGACTAGAACTACGTGCTGAATCTCTTCTAGAACGCGAATTATCTCTTTGAGAACCACCTTCAGAATCATAACCCCCACGAGTTTGGGAAGATGATCTTCCTCTTGGAGCAGAACTTCTAGATGCTGAGCTTCTTCCGTCAGAAGAATTTGCATTACCATAACTTCTACCACGAGCACCTCTACCAGGAGAATACTCCCTGTCTCTAGATCCGCCTCTAGAACCAGAATTGTAACCTCTACCTCTGGAACTTGAACCTTTTTCAGAATCATAACCCCCACGAGAACCCCCTCTGGATCCACCACGAGAACCAAAATCTCTTCCACCAAATCTTGTTTTAGGTGAAGTCTTTTGCATTTCGATTCTCTGAACCTTAGGCATTGGAATTTCTTTAATCTTAACTTTTTGTTCACTTAACAATCTTGTATAATTTTCATAATCTCTTTTGGTAAGAAGTGTTATTGCAATACCATCTTCTCCTGCACGTGCAGTTCTACCTATTCTATGAATATATTGCTTAGTTTCGTTAGGAACATCATAATTATAGATATGTGAAACTCCTTTAATATCAAGTCCTCGTGCAGCAACATCAGTACAAACAAGAACTGTAACAGATTTTGAATGAAACTTTCCAAGTGTTTTAGTTCTTTTATCTTGAGAAAGACCGCCATGGATTGCAGTTGCATTAATTCCCTGAGCTTTTAAATTGTCAGCCACATAATCAACATTGTTTCTTGTATTACAAAAAATCATAACTAATCCTACTGTTTCTTCTTTCAACAAATGAACAAGCAAAGGAAATTTTGAATGTGCACCAACATCATAAAAAACTTGTTTAAGTAGTTTAGGATCAATTCTCGACTCGGCATTAACTCTAACAGGAGAGATCATGTATTTCTTTGCAATAGACATTACAGCACTTGAAATGGTTGCAGAAAATAACAGGGTTTGTCTTTTTTTTGGGCAATGAGATAAAATTTCTCTTATATCGTCAATAAATCCCATGTCAAACATTCTATCTGCTTCATCAAGTATTACAGTAGAAACTCTACTTAAATCAATTGTTCTTCTACTAAGATGATCTAAAAGTCTTCCAGGTGTTGCAACAACAATATCTGCTTTTCTTAGTGCAGACATTTGCGGATTAATAGATACTCCACCATAAACCAATGCAATTCTTAGTTTTCTATTCTTTGAAAACTTAATTATTTCATCAGCAATCTGATGAGCTAACTCTCTTGTCGGAGACAAAATTAGAGCTTGTATACCTTTAGTAGGCATAGTACTTTGTAAGATTCCAACACTAAATGCCAAAGTCTTACCAGATCCAGTTGCAGATTCTGCAACAACGTCTTTTCCTTCCAAAACTAAAGGAATTGATTTCAACTGTATTTCAGTTGGTACATCAAATCCTTGCTTTGCAATTACTTTTAATATAGGTTCTGATAAACCTAATTCTTTAAATTTTTCCATTTTAAATAATTAAGAAAGCGTACAAAAAAATCATGGAAAACCTTGAGAAGGATGATCTCTGATATACTTGTTACTTTCTTCCTCTTATACTAATATTACATAGAATCCCTGTTTTATTTATAAAGTTTTAGTGTGTTTAATCAAATAACAGATCTGACCGACTACTTATAAGTAACAAAAAGCTTATAAATAAAGTAAGTTTTTCTATTTATTATGACAAAAGAACTTATTAAAATTCAGGGCAAAGAAAGACAATCAGAAGTCAGACTTTGGTTGCCAAAAGAATACAAAAATGCAATAATCATAACTCATTCATGGAGAAATAACATGGATGAACCAATTTGTAGTGAAGCTGCACAAAGATTCTATAAAAATAATTTTCTTGTGCTACAACTTAATCTTGTTGGACACGGTAAAAGTGAAGGAACACTTAAAGATTTATCATACAAAACGATTAATGACGATATAACAAGTGCATTTAATTATTTAAAACAAGAATATAAACCAGAAAAGATTTCTGGAATGGGCATTAGCTTAGGTGCAGCAGCAATAGGTTTTTCAAACTTAAAGTTTGCTTCACAAATTCTTCTTAGTTATAGGGTTATTTTAGATTCAAAAAGATTATATGATAGATATGCAGATTTAATAGCAGAAAAAGAATCTGAACTAAGTAAAAAAGGATACATAATGATTCCTTCTGCATCAGGAAGAGGGGACTTTGAAATGGGTGAAGAATGGATTAATGAAATGAGATATCATTCTGATGACTTAACAAAAAGATATGTTGCTAACAAAAGAAAAACACTATTAGTTCAAGGACTTAAAGATGACTTTTATGATGCGACTATATTTAATTCTTTTTTGAAGAAATCAGGAGTAGACTATTTTGAAGTTATTACTGGAAACCATAATTTTTCTAATAAAGATAATAGAGACATGATTCTTGATTTGTGTGAGCAATGGTTAGCAGATAATTTATCAATGTAATTTGTTATTAAAAATAAAAAATTACCCTAACAACTCTATTAATCAAATATAAATACTTAATCTAACTCTATACTTAACCCCTTAAGACTCTTCTGCTCTTTGAATTCGCTCTTTATCAGGGCTTTAATAGCCTCATTAACAAGTATAACTAAGCTACTAACAAGTAAGATTATTAACCATTCAAATCCTGAGAGAGGAACTGTGTGAAATATCTTTTGCCCAATGCTTGTATAGATTGCAAGAATTGTTAATACAAGTGATGCACCTATTGCAAAGAAGATATATTTATTTGAGAAAAACTTATTACTAAATATTGTTGTATGCAAAGATCTAGCATTTAATGAATGCATTAACTCAAACATTATTAGTGTTGCAAATACTATTGTTCTTGCTTTTGCTAATCCCCCCTCTGCAAGATTTAATTCCCATAAGAATAGGGCTAAAACACCTAGAAATAAAAATGGAACAAGAACTCCTATCTTCAATAGAATATATTTTGATAAAAGCTTTTCTTTAGGATTTCTTGGTTTTTGTTTCATCACTTTAATACGAGTTGGTTCAATACTTAGTGCAAGTGCAGGAAAACTGCTAGTAACTAAATTAACAAATAAAACCATTAATGCCGTAAGAGGAGTTGCAAGACCAATAATAACTGCAAATAATATAAGGCTAACTTCTGTAATATTACCAGTTAACAAGTAATATATAAACCGCCTTATATTACTATAAATTGTTCTTCCTTCTTTTATTGCATTAACAATTGTCGAGAAATGATCATCAACAAGAACCATATTTGATGCTTCTCTTGCAACATCAGTTCCAGATTTACCCATACTTATTCCTATATCTGCTTTTTTCAAAGCAGGTGCATCATTAACACCATCACCAGTCATTGCAACTATTTCACCTATTCTTTGTAGAGAATTAACTATTCTAAATTTGTGATTAGGAGTTGTTCTTGAAAATATTACTATTTTAGAAATTATTTTATCTAATTGATCATCAGTCATTTGATCTAATTCATACCCTTCAATAACTAAATCTTTCCTAGATTTTATTAAATTAAGTTTCTTACCAACACTCATTGCAGTATGTTTATGGTCACCTGTGATTATCACTACTTTTATATTTGCATCTTGACACTCTTTTATTGCTTCATAAACTTGAGATCTAACAGGATCATTTATTCCAACAAATCCTTCAAACACAAACCCTGATTCAAGTGTTTTTAGTTTTACAGGTTTTTT
>CAYZNE010000055.1:0-7483 GCA_964478955.1 uncultured Methanosarcinales archaeon | reverse complement strand
AGCTAGAAAGTTAGACAAAGATAATCCTATGAGAAATGATTTAATATTAACAGTCGATTTGCTAAGAAAAAATGTTCATCCTAATATTTGGAATGTTGAAAGTGGGAATTACAAAAGTGTAAGTCAATATAATAAAGTCAGAGAGAAGTTACTTGCTCGTTATTTTCCTAATTAATCAGATGTTTTTTATTTTCTTATATTCTCATTCTCTTTTTTGAAAGGGGGAGAATTTATTAATATTGCTTTGAATGTTCCTTTGAAAGTGTATTCTGTGTTTGCAGGAATAAAAACAACATCACCTTGTTCTGCTTTTTCACCATTAATATTAATGTTTCCTTCTAAAATATAATACACTCTATCACTTGTTGTTGATGTTGTTTCTTTATGGTTGTCTGCAGTGCTGATTGCAATACTTATTTTATCACTATCTTGGGCAGTTAATAAATTTAATATGGAATATGTATCACTAATTTTTCTTGTGATTCCACCTTTTTGTTTTATTATTTTAAACATCATCACCCTCTTCATCATCAAACTCCTTTGCATAGGTTTCATCGAAGTCAGTATTTGCATCTTTATCAAAAATCATCTTAGAGATTTTTCCTCTCTCTTGTTCTAATAGACCTTTAAGTTCTGTTTCAAGTTTTGCTTCATCTTCTGCAGATATATTAATTAACTCTTTTATTGCACCTGCTAAATGCGGAATATATTTTTCTATGTAATTTCTTTTTTTGAATTCGTCTTTAACTCTTTGATTAGGTTTCTTTGTGTCATTTTATTTTTGTTTTTGATATTTGTTTTTTCAAGAATCAAACTCATATTCTATTTCATTCAGTATTTTTGATTCTCCCTCAAAAATTGCTTCAACTTCTTCAGGGATTAAACAAAAATTGTCTTCTTTTATTTTTATTCTTAAATTTTCTATTTTACTTTTAAAGTCTAAATCTCCAATTTTTATAATAATTCTTGAATTTTTTGATGAATTGCTTTCAAATACTCCTAAAGGCATTCTTTCATACTCTGGCATTATATAAACACATACATATATTATATTATTATAACTTTTTGTTTTTGTATATAAGTTATTAGTTATTTCTTCAGATCCATAAGCATGGACAATTGTTTGTATCATAGTTAGTGGTTACATTGTGTTAATATTATTGATTTCATCTAATTCGTTTGATGTCTTAATTAAATAATCTCCTATTTGATTTACTGCCATTTCTTCTGCTTTTTCAACTGATATTTGATTTTTGTCTGAACATCCAGACATTAATAATAAAGTTATTGTTAAACATATTGAAATATATATTATTGATTTAGTTTTATTCCCCATCATCAACCTCTTCATCATCAAACTCCTTTGCATAGGTTTCATCGAAGTCAGTATTTGCATCTTTATCAAAAATCATCTTAGAGATTTTTCCTCTCTCTTGTTCTAATAGACCTTTAAGTTCTGTTTCAAGTTTTGCTTCATCTTCTGCAGATATATTAATTAACTCTTTTATTGCACCTGCTAAATGCGGAATATATTTTTCTATGTAGCTTCTTTTTTGGAATTCATCTTTTACTCTTTTTTTCTTTGATGTGTATCTTGCAAGTTTTCTTCCAACTTCTTGTATTGCCAGTTTAATTTCTTTTAGTATTTCAGGATAATGAGCTAGAGCTTCTTTGCTTTCTGATGTAAAAGGAACCCAGACAGATGCAATGTGCAGAACAAGAGTCATTGGTCCGACTGGAATTGATTTCTGAGATTGATTAAGACCATATGATCTCCACGAGGTTTGAGTTACTGCTTTTGTAAATCCACATGCCCCCTGTTGAAATAAAAGTGGAACTTTATTAGCATATCTCATTAATGTAATTGTTTTATCTCCTGGCTGGTTTCCGCCGTAAGCAAGTGCAACTTCAATCTGAAATGGGTTTCCTCTGTAAACAGAAGGAGGACGAGTAGTTGCAGCATAGAACTCTGCATTAACTTCTTTTCTTAAACCTTTTTCTAATTCTGTTTCACCTATTGGGCTGATGCAATCTGTTGGAGGATTCATTATTTTTGTTTCAGAAATTGCTTTGATAAGTTTTTCAGCGTTTTCTCTTAAGAGTTTTCTTGGTTTTACTTTTGGTTGTATTCTTGCATTTTCACAGATTTCTTTTACAACTTTTGGAGTTACTCTAGAAAATTCTGTTGTAAAAAATTGTTGTAGAGTTTTTGCTTCTGTTGTTTTAAGCATCTTAATAAGAATTCCCAATTCGATTCCATGTGGATGAGGCTTTATTTCTTTAGCTTCTCTTGGTAATTCTTTTGTTGCTCTTGGAAAAATATGTTGTTCTGCTTTTGGGTTTACATAAACAATTGTAACATGAGGATTAGCTATAGCTGTTTCTTTAAGATAAGCATCAATACTTTGTGAACCTTTTTGATAGCTTGCTTCAAGATCAATTGTTATTTTTGTTCCATAATCTTTTGACCAAGTTTTTTCTTCATATTTTAGAATTTCAGGTTTGTTTTTTGCAGTGTCGAGTTTGACTTCAATATAGTGTGCAACTTTATCTTTTCCTATTTTTGATATTATTCTTGCAGGTCTTCCTGTTGTAAGCTGGCCATACATGACTGCAGCACTTATTCCAATACCTTGCTGTCCTCTGGATTGCTTTAGGGAATGAAATTTGCTTCCATATAATAATTTTGCAAAGATTTTTGGAATTTGGGCTTTAACTATGCCTGGGCCATTATCTTCAACTGTGACTCTGAATCTGTCATTACCCATATCAACTATTTCAACTTGGATTTCTGGGAGTACTCCTGCTTCTTCACAAGCATCTAAAGCATTGTCAACTGCTTCTTTTATTGTTGTCATTAGGGCTTTTCTTTTATTGTCAAAGCCTAATAAGTGCCTGTTTCTTGAGAAAAACTCTGCAACACCAATATCTCTCTGCTTCTTAGCTAACTCTTCAGCTTTGTGTTTTGGAATTACTTTTTGTGCTTTTGCTGATTTTTCAGCTTTTTTCTCTTGAAAATCCTTTAATGTGCGTTCTTTAGCCATTTTAACCTGTATATTATTCTTATTATTTGTTTTTATTATTCTTATTATATGCATTTAATATATTTTATTTATTAATGTTTTGTATACTATTGTATTATATATCACTAATTTTATTATTTTCTTTTATAAATGAATGTAAATTTTTATAAATAATATAAGAATTAGCTTTTAATAGGAGAGTAGGCAAGAGGTGATAACTTTGATGAGAGATTGCTATGAAAGAAAGAAAAACCACTATTGGGGATTTATCTGCTTCTCCAAAGGAACTTATTGCTGACCCATCTTTAATGAATAAAAAGAACATAGAAGTTCTATTGCAAGAGTTTGGTGTTGAAGAAGTTGATAAAGATTTTATTGATGAATCTAAGCTTATTAATCCAACTGAAAAACATAGTGAAGTCATGTTTGGAAAATTGGAACAATATGAAAATTCTGAAATAACAAAGAATGAAGTTTTGGCATGGTTAGCTCTTTTTTATATTGGACTTAGGGTTAATACAAAAAAATTTCAAACACAATTTATTATAATTAGTGCTTCTAAAAGTAAGAAGTACCAAGAACTTCTTAAGTTACGTAATGGTAAACCCTATACTTTGTCAGGAAATTTGAAAACACTTTCTTCTTTTTTTTATGCTGATGAACCTAAAGATAGATTTAAAGATCCAAATGTTTTTTTTAAGAAGTTTATAGATATGTTTCCTAAAATGTATACTTCTAAGGGAGAGTTTTTCGAAGCTATTAAAATATTGAGATATATGGGGCATGATATTGAATTTAAGTATAATAATGAATTAAAATCATATTTCCATAATGATAAAGAGAATAAATCTAGTGATTATGGTAATCCCCATTTTAACCACAAAAAGGCAGAATTTAAAAGTCCACTTGAAATTGCAAAAAAAGATTTAACTCCTACTGAGAAAAAGATTTATAATTTTGTTGCTGGATCTAATGCTGAAGAGAAACTATTTTCTTCATTAACAAAGGTATATGAATTACTAGTTGAAAAAGAGTTATATCTTGGTAAATTTAATACCTTCAGACTTCATTGTTATAATATAAGCAGTAAAAGACCTGATTGGTGGAAGTTTTTTAGCAGAAAAAAATACGCCAGAGTTACTGATGTTATAAGGAATATTGAAAGTGATTATTATTCTCAAAAAAGCTAATACTTCAATCTTAAGATTGAAGATAAAGATTTTTTGGATGACATCCTTTTAGTTGGATGTCATTCTAATAAAATACTAATTAACAATAAAGATAAATAATTTAAATTAGTTGCAGTGTTTTATGGCTATTATGAAACCCTCTACTACTCCACAGACTTAAACCCCTCACTTTGTAAGGTTGCTAAGTCTGCTTTGTCTGGCCTTACCATTATTTACTTCATAAATAAGGCAAACAATGGCACAGACGCAGAAGGTTTCATAATAGCAGTGTTTTATTATAACTTTTTAAAAGAGAAACTGTTTCTTATTAATTATTATAGCCCCATAGTGTAGCGGCCAATCATCTTTGGTTCTGGGCCAAAGGACCCCAGTTCGAATCTGGGTGGGGCTATTTTTCTTCGAAAAATATCCTCCAGATTTTCACTTGCAGTTGCATCCAAAAAATTTAAAGAATTTTTTGAGTGTCTCGAGCAAAGCTCTACGGAATGCTGGGCGGGGCTATATTATTTTTTAAGATCATAAATTAATATTTCTTCCTTTCCATTTACATTTGACTCTGCTAATACTTCTCCTGTTTTTGAGATAACATAACATCCTCCTTCACATTTTTCCCCCCATGAGGATCCAACTCTATTTGTAATAAATAACATAGCATTATAATCTTTAGCTATTTTTGCCCAATATTCATTTGGTCTTCTCATTTCTCTATTGTTTGGATAAAATATGATTTCTGGTGCTAATTGTTTTATAACTTTTAAACAACGTTTTGAATATGTATCTGCACAAATCATGCAACTTGCTTTTATGTCTTTAATCTCAAATATTTCTGGCCCGCTTCCAGGATCAAAGTGGTCATGTTCATTCCTAAATCTTCTTTCTGCTTTGATTCTATCTGTAGTTGGATAAAGCCAAGTTTTACTATATTTATACACAAAATCATTTGGGCCTAAGAATACTTGGGTGATATATCTGTGGATTCCTTCTTTTTCAATCAATCCAAATGAAATATACACATTAAGTTCTTCTGCTAATTTAGCTATTTTTTTACATGATGGTCCATTTGGAACTTCTTCTGCAAATTTATCTACATCTCTAACACAATCTGTTAAGGTACTTTCATGAAACATTATTATTTCTGCTCCTTTATTTTTTGCTTCTTTGGCAAAATTAATAATCTTTTTTAGATTTTCTTTTGGTTTTTCTTCTAGTGTTGATATTTGTATTAATCCGATTTTCATATTATCACCTAAACATGGTACTCTTTAATCATAGTTAAAACTTTAGCTTGTAAGTTTAAACTTTTAGAGAACTTTTATAAATAAAAAGAGCTTTTTATTGATTATGCAAAGAAAATTAGTTAAGATGGGTTCACATTCTCTCATGTCTGTAATCCCTAGTAATTGGTGTAAAAAGAATAATCTTGAACAAGGAGATTTTATTCAATATTTTGAATTGGACAATAAGCTAATTATTACTTCTGATAAAGAAGAATATGTAAAAAAGGCCGAAATAACTATTTCTTCAGATAATATTGCAATAACCTGGAGAAACTTATATCCTTTTTATACTTCTGGCTATGATGAAATAAAAGTTTATTACAATAATAAAAAAACTTTCAAGCTTATTGAAACTCATTTACAATCCCTAATTGGGTTTGAAATTGTTGAAACAACTGAAAAACATATTCTTATAAAATCTGTAACAAAACAATTAGAATCAGATATTAAACCTTTATTAAAAAGAGTCTGGTTTATTATAAAACAATCAAGTTACCTCTTAGAGGATATATTTGACAATAAAGATAAATCTCGGTTTGAAGAAATTAAAACTTTAGAATTAACAATTAATAAATATATGATGTTATTGAGAAGGATTATCAATAGGACCGGATATAAATATTCCCACTATATGTATATGTTAATTAATTCTCTGGAGTTGGCTTCCAACCATTTTGATTATATAAGAAGATATTATGAAATTAACAAACAAATTAAGAAGGATTATTTTCTAAACATTAAGAAGTTGAATGAATTTATTTCTCAAGTTTATGATTTACAATATAATTATAATATTGAAAAGTTTAATAAGATTTCTCTTGCTCTTCCTCACTTTAATATGTTTAAAGACATGGTTGATGATGAGATTAAATATCATTTTGTTAGTGTTGCAGAATATTTAATGCAGGTTGTAAGACAAATTTATGCAATGAATTTGTAATTTATTACTTCTTAAAATCCTTCTTCACTTAAGTTTCTAAGAACTTGTTTTATTTCATTTATGGTTTTTTGTTGCTCTCTTTTTTCTGACATTCTAATAACTTTTATAATTAAATCTTTGAGTTCTTTTATTGATAGATAATATGAACTTTTTATTATTTTGTTTTTGAATATTGAATTAAGAATTAACAAAACTACCTGAATTACTATTATAACCCCTAGGTATATTAACATTTCCCATATTTTAACTTAATTTAGATTTTTGTCTTTAAATATTTTTGTCTTTTTTTCTCTTCAAATCTTTCTATTGCATATCTTAACATTGTTCTCGGCATAACTTTGTAATATTTTTTTAGATATCTCTCTTCTAGGGCTTGGTTTCTTTTTCCTAATTCTCTTAGCATCCATCCAACTGCTTTGTGAATAAGGTCATGTTTGTCATGCAGGAGAATTCTTGCAATTTTTAATGTATCTACAAATTGATTATTTTTTATAAACCAGTAACAAGTAATCATTGCAATTCTCTTTTTCCAAAGATGTTTTGATTTTGCAAAATCATAAAGAATTTTCTTATTTTTACTTAATAAATAGGCTCCTGCAATCTTGTATGCAGAACAATCAACTAAGTCCCAGTTGTTTATGTTATTATAATTTTTCATGTAGAAATTAAATATTTGCTTCCGACTAATCGGTGCCAATAACTTTTGGTTCAAACAAAAATCACAGATTTTTGGTGCACCAACAAAGCTAAGCTTTTTTGATTGATTGAGCATTTTCTTTTTCTCATCAGTTTTTTGATATTGATTAGTTAGGATTGTTAATGCTACAAATCTGTGTTCATGTATTTTGCTGCTAAGCAAAACTTGTAAATCCTTTAAGTTTAAATCAGCATATTTTTTTGCTATTTCTTTTAATTGGGGTGTTGTTAACCCAAGAAATATATCTCCCTCACCATATTCTCCTTTGCCTGTCTTAAAGAATTTTTGAAAAACAGCTTTTTTTTCTTTATTTGTAAGTTGTTTAATGTCTTTTTTAATAGATTGTAAGTTTGTCA
>CAYZNE010000054.1:0-7529 GCA_964478955.1 uncultured Methanosarcinales archaeon | reverse complement strand
CTTTTTTAAAAATTTAGTTAATTCCTTTGCACCAATAACTTTTTTTACTTCATTTATCAGAACGTGTCTTCTACAAGCGTTGAGTTCTTTTATCACGAATATGAAAACAACATTAATAGTTGTTAGCCTGTTAATAATCTGTGCAATAGTTGCATATGCAATTGCCTATAGAAAATGATGCGAAAAACTCATTTGTTATTTGTGGTATTTGTTTATTTATTATTAATTAGGTTGAAGGTAATTGAGTTTTCTGTTTTAGGGTTTGTAATTGTTCTGATTGCAACACTTATTCCAGATATTGATGCTGAAACATCTAAGCTCGGAAGAAAAATAAAACCAATTTCACAATCATTCAGACACAGAGGGTTTTTTCATTCAATATTATTCGGAATTCTTGGTGTAGGAATATTCTTTTATGCAAATTCAGGTTTATATTTAGAATTCTTAATAGGTTATTTTTCTCACATATTTCTAGATTTACTTAATTATAAAAGTGTGCAGTTATTCTGGCCATTCAAAACAAAGACAAAAGGATTTATTAAGACAAATAGTTTTGTTGAGAGATTTTTAATGTTTATATTTCTGGTTGTGGATGTAGGTTTGATTATTGTTCTTGTTTTATGATTTTTTATAGTTAAGGATTTTTTCATATTTTTTGTGGTCAATTATTTCTAAAATTAATGACACTATTTCTATTTTATTGCTTTTTATTGAGTACAACATTCTCCATGCTCCTGTGAGATTTATCTTCCACAGATTGTTTATTTCTAATTTAAGATACTTTTTAGGTATTTTATTTTTAGAAATATGAGTTCCATATTCAGGATCTTTTTTTAGAAGTTCTATCTTTTGTTTTAATGAACTTAATAGTGTTTGTGTTTGACTTTTAGTTATTCCTTTTAATATTTCTTCTTTACTTTTTTTATTTATGTTTTCAAACTCTTTTTTTGCATCGCCTATAATAATTACTTTTATATTTTTCCCTTTAAATTTTATACTTTTATTCCTTGATTTATTAAATTCTGTAATTTTTTGTTCTTGTTGTGTATCCATAGTATTCCTTTTCTTCCATCAAATATTTTATTGCTTTCTTCTAAGTATTGTAAAATTATATTCAATGTTTGATGCATTATTTTTTTAGGCAATAATTCTTTTAATTTTTTTCTTGTTAGTAGGTTATTTGATTTTTTCAATATTTTTTCTACCATTAGTACTGTTTTTAAATTAGGGTAATGTATTATTGCATTTTCTTTGATTTTGTTCACCTTCTTAAGCTTTTTATTTGTTTTTTTGGAAATTCTTCGAAAATATATGAATTTATATAATAAAGTATATGTAGTTATATATAAACTTTTTGAAATTTATTCTCAAAAAAGCTAATACTTTAATCTTCAGATTAAAATATTAGCTTTTTTGGACGACATCCTTTTAACAGGATATCCAAACCTTCAGGTTTGGCGGGATATCATTTATTAATGTAATAGAATTTTTTAATTTTTTTCTGTTATCTAATTTAGGTCAACAAAATTAGGACCAAAAACTCTATTTGGTTTGAATTTTTGATTTAGTTCCAAACATCCATAAAGGAGTGCCGTCAAAAACAAGTTTTGCTTCGTGTTCAAGAACTCCTCCAATTACTTCCGGAGGCTTACCAAAGAAGTTTTTAAATTTATTTAAGCCTTTATCTTGTAAGATGTCCCATTTAGAATATCCCCCCATATCAGGTGAATATACAGCAAAAACCACTTTTTTAATTTTATATTCTCTTATCATAAATGAACACATAGGGCAAGGTTCACAATTTGAATATAAAACACAGGAAGATAAATCTTGTGTTCCTAACTTTTTATGTGCTCTATCTAATGTAAGAATCTCTGCATGATCAGAAACTTTTGAGTGCGCATTGTTTATTGATTCAGAAATAATTTCTCCATCTTTTACAACTATTGACCCAAAAGGTGCATCTCCTCTAGCAACAGAGTCTTTAGATAGTTGAATACATCTAAGGATAAATTTTTTATCTTGTTCAGTAGCTTTATTCATTTTATATGAATTTAGTGATTATGACTTAAAAAATTTATGTTTTTAAAGCATTGTAGAAAAAATTATAAATTAGTCAATCTTTTAGTATATTATGAACATTACAATAATCCTTTTGATATCATATTTTGTAGCAGTTCTTGCAATTGGCTATTTCTCATCACGAAAAGAAAAGAAAGAAGATTTTATGATTGCAGGAAGAAAGCTAAGTCCCTGGGTTGTAGCATTCACCATTGCTGCAGGATTAATTGGTGGAAATACTCTAGTTAATTATTCTGGTTTTGTATTTACATATGGTTTATCTATTCTTTGGGGGATACTTGGATTTATCTTTGGAATAATTTTATTGGCTTTATTCTCTAAAAAAATTAAGAAACTTAGTGATAAACATAAGTTTCATACAATGGCAGATTACTTTGGTTGTTTATATGGAAATAAAACTTCTCTAATAGCAACAATTATTCTATCCAGCGTTATTATTTTATCTCTAATAGTTCAATTTATAGCGGGTGCAAAATTGATTACTGCAATATCTTCACTGAGCTTTGTGTTTGCAGTATTATTAATGGGGGTTATTGTTCTTGTTTACTCTATTTTAGGTGGGTTTAGAGCTATTGTTAAAACAGACGTGTTTCAATACCTTTTGTTTTTTGTATTATTATTTATAGTTGGGTTTAGTGTTTCAAAAGGCGTTACTGTTAATGTTGCTGAGGTTGTTGATTTTTCTAATTCAGGAATCGGATTGATTATTGCATTCTTTATTATCGGTGCAGGCTTTGTTTTGTCTGCTCCTGAAGTTTGGCAAAGAATATATGCAGGAAAAACTTCTAAATCTGTAAAAAAAGGATTAATTCTTGCTGCAATTTTGTGTCTTGTGGCGTTCAGCGCAATAATGATTTTGGGTTTGTCTGCTCGAGCACATTTCCCGAATACTCCTCCGGAAGAAGCAGCCATTGTAGGGTTAACTCAATTGTTGCCACCTGCATTATTAGGCATTGGAATAATATTGTTTTTTGCAGTAATTATGTCTACTATTGATAGTTTATTATTTATTATTTCAACAAACTTTTCTAAAGATATATGTTATAGAATAAATAAAAAAATAGATTTAAGAAAGTATACTAGAATCGGTTTGGTTTTATTTACTTTTATTGCAACTATGATTGCTATTTCATATCAAGATATACTTGCTCTCGGGTTATCTTTTACAAGTTTAGTTATTGCTTTTGCTCCAATAGTAATTGGTTCTTTTATTGCAAAACTCAAATCCCGCGCAATTAATCTTGCATTAATAGTTTCTTTTGTTGTTGTTCTGGGATTGTTGTTTGCAGGTTTTGTTAATCCAATGACTTCTGTAATTTCTTTACCTGTAAGTTTAGTCTTCTTATTATTAGGACAGTGGTTATTTAAGAAAAAAATAAGAAAAAAAATAAATTCTTAGTTTAAATTGCTGCCCAGATTCCAAATACTAAAGCAATTATTCCACCTACCCATGTAAACCAGGTAATGCCTACAATAAATGCACCTAATATAGAAATTAAGCCTCCAAAAGCTGCTACCCAGCCTTGCCATTTTACCATTTTTTTACCCCCAAAATAAATAATTATTATAATTTATGGAAATGAAATTTATAAATTTTATTGATATTTTGGGGTATTTTCAACTTTATCTTGGTTAAATAGTAGGAAAACTTCTGAGTTTACATATCTCGATTATTTCTAAAGTTTCATAATTCTGAATAATTTCATTAAATTTTGTATTTAATTTAGTAGAAATAGAAAATAAATAAAAAAAAGTAAAAAAGTTCTATCTAAGTTGAGGCTGCCCAGATTCCAAAAACTATTGCAATAATACCGCCAACCCAAGTAAACCAACTAATTCCTGCAATAAGTGCACCTAGTACTGAAATAAGTCCTCCTACTCCAGCAATCCATCCTTGCCAATTTGCCATTTTTATTTACCCCCTAAATATTCTTAAGAATATTTAATAAGGTATAAGAATAAGTTGTTGCTTAAAATTCTAACTCATATTATTAATATGATATTTTTTGAATATCGTCCAAAAAAGCATTTATAGCTATTATTGGCTTTTTTGAGAATTAATTAATTGCTTTAGTTCTGTCAGATCTTCATTAGAAAGGGGGGTTTTCCAAAGCTCATTAACTAACCAAAGCCCGCTTTTTCTAATCTTTTCTTTTGGAGAGAAATTGCCCAACCAGGTTTTAGAAGGTTTGCATTCTTCACAAAGTGAAACAGTTGAAATTATTTTTGATTCAAAATCTAATCGTTTATCTTTCTCATCAATTTGGAAAACAGCAAAAGAAAAATTGTTTTGAATGTATTTTGTAACTTCTTTTTCAATTTGTTTTTGTTTCTCAAAATCAATAGAATCAGAATGTAAATCTTTGGCTTTTCTTGTTGTTAAATCTAATTCCCATTGTTTAAGAAAAGGATCTTTATTCTTATTTAGTAGGGCTCTACCAATATTTTTTCTAAAAATACTTCTGTCTTTATTTTCTTTTAAGAAATGTTGTAATAGTCTTGAGCAAAGTTGGTTTTGTCCTGTGTGTGTCCCAACTCTTACTATTCTATTGGTTGAGTGTGCAGTCTCTCCTCTTTCAAATAGTATATAGATTCCATTTTCAGGAATATCTTTTTTGTCGAATGGGAAAGTAAATTTATTCATTTTGTTGAACCACTGATGTAGTGTGTTACAATTCTCACTCATTTTTAATCCTCTTAGTCAGCCATTGTAATTGTTTCCCAATTCCTAATCCTTGCATAGGAACTTTGTAATGCTTTAGGTGCGGTACTAGAAATTTTCTGTAATTGTTTCCTGCTAAAAATATGAATTCATCTTTATTCATGTTTGTTGATTTTTCTAATTGTTTTAAGATTGAATTTGCCCATTTTTCTATTTCTTTAGAACGCATTTTGTTTAGAGTTTTATCATATGGTTTAATTTGTTCATTTAATCTTAATAATCCATATTTTGCAGAAAGAATAAGAATTTTATCAGGATTAAGAGACTTTGCATATTGCAAGTTTTTCTTAAAAAGTGGGCTTATGTATAATTCCTGGGCTGGGGATTTATAGCTAAGTTTTTTACTAACACAGGATATTAGGACAATTTTTGCCATATAATCTAGATTTATTTACTAATTTAATAAACTTTACTGAAAATTTAGTATTAAGAATTTATTTTCTTGAGATTAGTGAGCAGTCAAAAACAAACATTAATGGATACACTTTAGAATAAGACAAAGTTTTCAATTTTAGATACTATTGAGAAATAGTAACTTATTTAAAACGCATTGATGTTCTTTCCAGTATGAAGTACGTTGAAGTAAAAAATGGCACACTTTATACCCCCATAGTACAGCATAGAAGAGGTGAATTAATAGTTACCAGTATTGGCACTGTACACATTGGAACGTCAAATTATTATGAAAGGCTACAAGCAGAATTGGATAAACTTCCATTTGGTTTTTTCGAGCGTGTAAAACCTTTAACTAATGAAGAAAATGTGCCACAAGAAAAGAGACAATATATTGAAGGGATGCAAAGATTGGGGGAACTTTCTCAACGTTTCGCTGATTATCTTGGTATTGTTACTCAACATCAATTAAAATATCCTGACAATTGGCAAAACCCTGACATAACTCTAGATGAACTTATTACAGTAGCACCTGATAAGGTTCTCAAGAAAATATCTGGCTTGACAGATCAAATGGATGAACTTGAAGAATTTCATGAAACAAATCCTGAAGAATTGACAGCATTGATAAAAGGTGCTATGAAATATTTATCCAATGTTCCTTTTTTACGTGGAATTGTTTCATTTTTAACTCATGGACCAATGTATCAAAAAATTATTTTAGAAAAAAGAAATCAAAAGTTATTTGATGCAATGGAGCCAGAACTTGAACAACCAAGAGTTGACGGGTTTGGTATTATTTATGGTGCAGCACACTTAAAAGGTATTGACAACTTTCTTATACATAAAGGATTTAAAAGTGAGGGGGGAGTTTGGATTCCTGCTTTGGATTTAGAATCCGAAATATCTTTATGGCATGCTACTAAAACTATCTTTGAAGACAGTATAAGTGGGGAAATAGAATCAAAATAAAAAAAATTGAGAAAGGATACAATGTCGTTTTTAGTTTTCTTGATAGATTTCCGTAAACTGCTTTCAAAATTAAGGATTAATTTTAAACCTGTGATTCTTCTAAGTACAAAGGTGTAGTGTGTGCCCCCGAGGATTTATGAAATAAATCCGGAGCGTATGCTGCAGACGGACGCGTTTTTTTCCAGCTCCAAAAGAGCTTTAAGAATAAACATAATTGGGTGACTTATTTTTTCTCAGCAATATTCCATAAGAATGAGAAATATTGTTTAAAACTTTCAGAAATTTTACTGTTTTTTATCATAAAAACATAAGGTTTTTCTTCCCATAATAATATTATTACATAATCCTTGAATAGGTTCATACCTGCAGGACTAAAATATCCCTTAGGCATGTATTTTACTTCAGTGTAAGGTTCTTCTTCCCTATCTTTTCCAATTGTATTTTTTAATTTTTTATCTAAAATAATTTTTAAATTTATTTTTTTGTTATGTCTTTTAAGGTCTATATTTTTTAAGAATAATCTTAATGATTTAGAAGCATATGTTTGAGGACTTAATCCTAAAACCAGAATTTCATCTTTTGAATTACACACTTCAATTAATTTTTCAAATGCACTTCTAAACCCCCTATAACCCTCATAAATAGTTGTAAATTCTTCTTTGTCATCATTGATTTTTAAAGATTTTAATTGAGGTAAGATTTCTTCTATTTTTTTCTTTTATCATCAATATCTTTTAGAATCATTTCAGGTTCTTCAGCTCTAAAATATTTTATTTTATTTTTAGTAATATATGTAACTAAACCTTTATCTAAAAGAATATTTAAGGAATGATAAACTCTAGAACTTGCAATTTTGGTATTATCAATAATAGGCCCTGTAGAGGATTCTCCTAATTTTAATAATTCTAAATAAATCTTTATCTCATTTTTTGATAAACCAATTTCTTCATCACCTAATATAGTAACTTCTGCTTTTGTTGGACCTTCTAAATTAACATAAATTATATCACCAATTTCATAATCATCTTTTGTAATACAATCTATACAATCTGATTCTTCCTCTTCCTCTGCTTCTAACCCTGCATCTTCAATATCAATTTCATCAATTCCTTCAATTTTATCAATTCCTTCAATATCATCAATTCCTTCAATATCATCAAGATCATTAATATCACTAATATCACCTTGAAATATTTCTTCATTAACTGTTTTTTCTGTCGTTTTTTCTGTCGTTTTTTCTGTCGTTTCTTCTACAGATTCATTAATCATTTCAACTTTTTCCACAGTTTCTTCCACAATTTCAGGAATTAATTCTACTTTTGAATTATTAATTCTACTTTTTTCTGTATCAATTGCTTCA
>CAYZNE010000053.1:6260-7647 GCA_964478955.1 uncultured Methanosarcinales archaeon | reverse complement strand
TTTTTACGTTAATATATTTAATTAATTCTACATTATTTGCATTATCAATAGATCTAAATGCGAGTTTATCTTCATAAATCCTATTAGTAATATTAAACTCATCAGTATACTCACTCCAAACTGAAGAATTAACAAATTTATATTCAGTTTTATTTATATTATTTTCATCACTAGCATTTAATACAATAGTAATTGTTTTGTTATACCAGTTTGATTCAGATAAATTAATCTCATTAAAATATAATGTTGCACTTGTTATGGGTGTAGTATCATCTAAAGAATAATTAATACTATTATTTATAACAACATTACTAGCATTATCAGTTATTATTATATCAAAAGGACTTTCAAACAAACTTATGTTTGAACTCCATAAATCTCCATTTTTATACAGGTTTTGACCTTCAACACTTATATTCTTAACATCAATATTATCAGTAACATTTAACAATACAGTTACCAGAGATCCGGTTTGAATAATTGTATCTGAAGCATTGAAACTATTTAAGATAGGAAGCTCATCATCAAGAATTAAACTAATACTATCATTAAAAACATAATTATCTGCTAAATCCCATACTTCAAATATTAAGCTGGATGTATTTATTATTATATATCCATCACAACTATAATTATTAGCAATTATATTACTACAATTTAATGTTTGATTATTAGCTTTGACTGATTGTATGTTTCCCTCAGTTATGTTAGTTGAAACATATATAGAATCATTTGTTTTAATTATGTTCTCAGACGAATAAACAGATAAAATAGTGGGGGATTGTAAATCAATAGTGATTGTATCATCAGCTAAACCAATATTATCTGCTTCATCTAACAAGCTAATGTTTACAATACTTTCTCCTTCTTCTTCAGTTCCATCAACAGTATAATTAAAATTAAAATGTGATGAAGTATTATAAACTAAATTAGCAAGTTTATCTGCCAGATAAACAGAAGCGTTCTTAAGATAACTTTCATTAAAATCAAAAGATATATTAATTAAATCATTTAGTTTAGCAAATGTAGGAGTTATAACTAAATTAGAAATAAGAGGTTCATCATCATCTATAATAAAAGAAACACTATTATTTGAAACAAAATTACCTTCAATATCTGTTGCAGTAACATTTAATGGTGAAGAAGTAAGACTAATATTACCACACCAATAATTAAAAGAGGTATTGATTAGAGAAACTCCTTCTACTGTAACATTTTGCATCTCATTTGAGTCATTAGCAGTTACATTAATGAAAATACTAGAACCACTAGAAAAGATATTATCTGCCATATTAATAGAATATATAACTGGAGGATATATGTCTGGACAACCATTGTAAAGAGGAATACCTGCAGTTAGGTTACAATCATCATTAACATCTAATAT
>CAYZNE010000053.1:0-6160 GCA_964478955.1 uncultured Methanosarcinales archaeon | reverse complement strand
TATAGTTTGCTTTTACTAATTCATTTGACCAATTAGTACATTTATTAGAACATGGATCATTAGCTGCATTATAAGGGAAACAAGACTCTTTAACTGTTCCATTATTTTTTATAATTTCAAGAGCCCCACTCTCCCAACCACCACCACAATTACCTGCTGAACTACAAGATATTAAATCTTGTTCAGACAAATCAATATCATAACTTTCATTATTTAAATTTATATTAACTCTTACTTCAACTATACCTATGGCAGAAAAAGCCCAACAAGAGCCACATGCTCCTTGATTTTTTATTGAAGTAACCCAATTACCATCATTACTTCTCCAATCAAAAGAAGAAGGAGAACTCCTACCACCTTCTCTTAAATTAGGGGTATTTTTTATATGAGTTACAGGTTTTTCAATTAAAAAATTAGCATCCTTTACGTAACTTTTATTTAGATTTATAGTGTTATTTTTTATAACTTTATTTTCAAAATAATAATCCCAAGCATTAATTTCTTCTTCGTCATTAATACAAATACCATATTCATTATTCTCTGAATCTATTTGGATTTCATAAGTTCCTCCACTCTCTATACAAAAAGAAGCAGAGGGGTTAGGCATAGCATATGCTGAATTAAGGAAAAGCAATAAAATAAATAAAAAAATAAATAACTTTGATTTATTCATTGACACTCTCCTCTAAAATAAGCCCATTCTTCACATTCTGAATTATCAAGAAAGATACAGACTCCATATTGATTTCCTGATGCATCTTCTCTAATTTCTAATTTGTATCCATCTTCAATACATTTTTCTGAAGCAGGATTAGCTAGTTTAGAAGAATTTTCTTTATCTTCGATTTTATTAGAACAACCACTAAAAATTAAAATAATCAATATTAAAAAAACTAATAGTATTTTTTTCATCTAAATAACCCCAGTTAAGTATATAATAGAAAATAATGGTAATTACATTTTATAAACATTGTTATAAAATATAGAAACTTTCATATTAATCATAAAAAGTAACCGCCCTAATCTTATGCAAAAAGGTAGCATATTTAGCTATAATCAAAAAAACCATTAGAAATCAATAGTGGCATTGATATTATTTATAAATTAATGAATACGTTCATCTGTGGCGTGTTTGTTTCTTATGAGAAAATCTAAATATAAAATAAATAACAAAACATCTACTCAATCAAACCATAACCAATCAGTCTAAATCGATTGCCGATTCTCCGAGAGATTGTGACTCTAGAATTCTGTGCGCAGACAGGAAGTTTCAATTTGCACTCAACAATGTCCTTGTGAACATTGATTACAGTACCAACTGTTGTTGCAGAATTAACATTAAGCATTAACACTTCATTTTTAGCAATAGGATTAACATTTAACTCTTC
Source organism: uncultured Methanosarcinales archaeon (assembly GCA_964478955.1). Classification (GTDB taxonomy): domain Archaea; phylum Nanobdellota; class Nanobdellia; order Woesearchaeales; family CAYZNE01; genus CAYZNE01. Next base: position 4,772 of record CAYZNE010000053.1, on the reverse strand, counting down.
TTCTGAACCAACAACCCTTTCTAATAAAGTAACTTTTAATTTTAGTTCTCCTCTTATTGGTGGAAGTTTGTCAGGTAAACCAACAACATTTCCTGCAAGAGAATCTGAGTTAACAATACTTGGATCTAAATCTGTCATTAGAGCCATAGATCCTCCTGGAAGAATTTCTTCTACTTGTTTACCGCCAGAAATTATACTTTGAATTGTTGTGAAAATTGGTTCAGCAGTTATTTGATTATTTTTAGTAATTATGTGTCCAGGTCTTATCTCAACTTTTTCTCCAACTTTAAGTTTTCCTTGAACAACAACACCACCAAGAACTCCACCTTGAAGTTTCTCAGGTTTTGAACCAGGTTTATTTATATCAAAAGACCTTGCAATAAACATTTCAGGATCTTTTTTCTCATCTCTTTTTGGAGTAACAATAACTTCTTGTATTGTTTTTAGTAAAATATCAATATTAACTCCTCTTTTAGCACTTATAGGAATTACTGGAGCACCAGCATAAGTAGTAGTTGCTAAAAACTCTTTTATTTGATTATAATTTTCAACAGCCTCTTCTTTTGGAACAACATCAACTTTGTTTTGAAGAACTATCACTTTTTTTATTCCTGCAATCTCAAGTGCAGTTATGTGTTCTCTTGTTTGTGGTTGAGGACATTTCTCGTTTGCAGAAATTAATAATAATGCACCATCCATAATGGTTGTTCCTGCAAGCATTGTTGCCATTAAACTTTCATGACCCGGTGCATCAACAAAAGATATTTTTCTTACTGGTTCTGTGGGGGTCATATGAACTGGACATATTTTCATTGTTGTCCAACAATCCGGATCATCACAATCAGGACACTTTCTTATAACAGAATCTGCATAACCTAATCTTATGGTTATTCCTCTCTTTAATTCTTCAGAATGAGTGTCTGTCCATTTACCAGATAATTGCTCTGTAAGAGTTGTTTTGCCATGATCAACATGGCCAACTAAACCTATATTGACTTCAGGTTGTCCTAACTCAACTGGACTTAGCTTTTTCTTTGTAGTTTTATTCAACTTTGTTGAATGACCAGAAGACTTGCCTTCTGATTTCTTTGTAGTTTTTGATTTAGAAGTTTCTTTCTTAACAACTTTTTTCTCTTTAGCATCAGCTTTCTTCTTTGGCATAAAGCTAAGAAAAGGGAGTTCTTTTATAAATTTAATGCTGATAATAAACTTTAAAAATGGTGAACTAGAACTTTAGATTACAATGAAAAAACTACTAACAATACTAATAATTTTACTTATTGTTCCATTTGTATATGCGGGCAATGAAACAACTAATTCTGAAGGAAAAGAGTTGTGTGATTATATATTTGCAAAGACTAACATAGAAATTGGAACATCAGTTCCTAAAATGATTCCATATAAAAATGAAAGGTTTAATGTTTTCACAAATCAAGATGAACCTGTCGGACACTTAATATTTGAAGATGGATTAGTAACATCTTATAATTGTGAACAAATAGAAGAACCTACTTACAATGTTATTGTTGTAGGCAAATCAACAATTGATGACATCAGGGATTCTGAATCACCAATAAAAGCGCTAAATGAAAAATTAGGTAATAAAGAAATTGATTTGAATGGTGTAACTTTTGGTAAACAATTCAAAGGTTTTATAACAAAACTAAGTTTGAGCATTGCATCTATTTTTATGTGATTAAATTAAAAACTAGGAGGCCTGATAATTTCAGTTTCACTAGCATAGTTAATCTTCCAACCTTGTTCTTTAATTATTTTTTCTACTTCTTTAACATACTTTTTATGGGTTATCAAATGAGTAATGAACTCATTAATAATCTCAAGCGACTGCCTATGAGTAAAAAATAAATTCTCAAAAGTTTTAAGATTTCCACTAGACCGCATTAGGAATTTAGAGTAAAAAATGCCAGAATCATAAATCTCATCTTTATAGTCAAGATATAACATATAATGATCAATAACAAGAAAATAATTTGGCTGACCAAAAATTTTTTCAAGAACCCAGCGATTAGAATTATCATATTTAAAATCTACAAGCTTTAATTTGTTAGGAACAGTTATAATATTTACAAGACCAGCCATATTATAACTAGAAAAGAAGTAGTATATAAATCCTTCTACAACATAAATATTAAAACCTGCACAAGCAAACATCCCATCAGATAAGACTTGGCAACTTCTAACTTTGAAGTCATTATTCCCAGTGCAGTGCCTAATAAAATAATTACTAATCCTAAGAAACTATCAAACACAAAACTCAGAATAATTATTGAAGTTATTATGGATAAAATCAATATCTTATAATTTATCTTTTCTACAATTCTAGAAAACACTTTAGCAATATTAGTTCCGAGAAAAACAGCAATACCACCAACAAAGAGAGATGCAGCAATCAACAATAATAGTGTTGGTAAATTTATTATTCCAACAATTTCTTTAACTGCAACAACACTACCATTTCTCGCTTTATTTATTGTGTAAAAAGTTATTAGTGAAACAAACATGTTAACAGTATTAATACCGCCGATAAAACTCAGGAAAACAGAAGGATTTTCTGTATCTTTCTTTTTCATTAAACTCATTCCAAGAACTGCAGACTGAGAAGAACCCATACCAGGAAGAAACGCTGCAACTATGCCAACAATTGTTGCAATGAAAACAGAAACTTTATGCTTTGCACTTATTATTATGTTTTGAAACTTTTGTTTTGTTAACTTACTTGTGTTTAAACTCAGGATTAAATTACTAATACCAAACAACCCGGTGAATAGATGAAACATTGGTTGGTTTAAATTTATGTCTAGTGCAAGTATTCCAAACATTCCTGCCAACAAAAATATAAATAAGTTCTTTAGAAACCTCTTTCTGTCTTTTAGAAAAATTAAAGATACAAAAAACAAGATAATATAACCAATATAGTTTTTTATTAATGCATATAATAAAGGAATTCCAAATATTAGAACAGGGGAAAGAACTACTGAAACAATTAATCCTGCAATTGAACCATACAAAGTATATTTTAATGCAAGAAAACCATTGCCCTCTAGCAACATTCTGTGTGCAGGCAGAATAGATAGTGCCATATCTGGATCAGGAACACCCAGATAAATACTTGGAATTGAATCAAGAAATGTGTGGGTTATACTCATAGAAACAATAAATAGAATAAAGTATAATATAGGAACATTAGAGAATGCAGCTGCACTCGACACGAGGAGTGCAGATATGAGATTTATGTGAATTCCAGGGATAAGGCCTGTGATGACTCCTGCACATATTCCAAGGATGATTGCAATTAGGATGTTTAGCATGATTGCAGCAAGCGTTTTAGAATTTATATGTTTCAGGGCTTAAAAGCTGAAAATTTTACGATTAAGGTAAAACAATAGGTAAATAAGAATTATTATGATTAATTATTTGTTTATTATGTTTCTTATTTTATTAAAAGAGAAGAATCAATTTTCTTTATAATCACGAATCATATTAAAATTATTACGTGAAAGACTTAAACCCCAAGTTTTAAGCTTTAATCTAACTTGGCTATAAGATAATCCATTATCAATCATATCAGTAACTTTGTTACCAACTAACTTATTAATTTCTTCATAAGAAGATTTCATTCTAAAAAAATTTTTACTAAATTTTAATCCATTAATTTTAGAAACTCTAAAATTATTTTTATAATCTTTATTGTTTAATCCATCTTTAATAACTTGATAAATAAAATCTAAAGTTTTAGTTTTATCAATAGAAGAATTTTTATCCATAATCTTTTCACTAATATTTGAAATTTTAGATCCTTTATTGTAAAGTTTAAATATTAACTCCCTGTTATTATTTGTGAAAGATTCATATTTATTATCTTTATTATCACAAATGTTGTTATAATTATTATGTGAAAGATTAAAGCCCCAAGTTTTAAGTTCTAATCTTATCTGACTATAAGATAATCCATTACGCTTCATTAATCTTATCTTATCACCAGCTAATCTCTCAAGTTCTCCTTCATAAGATCGTGATCTAAAGAAATTTTTATTAACTTTTAATCCATTAATCTTAGAAACTCTAAAGTTTTCCTTAGAAGAATCATCATTCATACCCTCTTTAATAACTTGATAAACTAAATTTAAAGTTTGTTCTTTATTAAAAAAAGCAGAAGAATCATTTTTTAAACTTTTAAATACAAAAGCACTAATATCTTCAATTGATGAACCTTTATATGTAAAAAGATCAAAAATAGTTTCTTGATGTTTATCTTTAAAATATTTATAATCATCTGGTCCTCCTAATTTAGGTAAGGTTTTTTCCTTTATTATATCTTGTTCTGGCATAGTAGCTGGCAAATCATTAGCAAGACAAGTTAGTTTAGATGTTCCATCTTTTAATGTTTCAGATTGAAAATCTGATAATTTTATAATTTTATCAATGCTTGCTGAGCCAGACTTACTTATTGTTAAATTAGATTTTGATTTTAATAAATTAAGATATTCTTCTTCAGTAAGATTAAGATTTATTACTGCCCCAGCACGTACAAAATCTATTAGTCCATCTGGAATCGGATTCTTTTTTCTTAATCCCTTTTTTTCTGATTTACCACCACTTATATAATCATTATTTGAATTAGCAACTAAACCATTATATTCTTGAATTTTACTAAGCACAAACCCTTTTATATCATTAGGATCTTGATAACCACAATATTTGGCAATTAAAGTAAAACATTCCTCCTTTTGTATGGTATATTTTAATTTAAT
>CAYZNE010000052.1:0-7994 GCA_964478955.1 uncultured Methanosarcinales archaeon | reverse complement strand
TTAATAAAATTATACAACAAAGAAGATTAATTCCAGATGAAATTATGAAAAAAGATTCTAACATTAAATTTGTCGAAAAAAATAGTGCTGTTCAACCACAAGAAAGCATAGCTAGAAAGAAAGAATTGCCAAGAGTTGACCCAATTAGTATAATAAAAAACAATATTAAAAAAGCAATAAGAAACCAAGACATTAATACTGCAGTGAAATCATATAAAACCTTAAGAGAATTATTTTATTCACTTCCTGATGAGGCAAAAGATGTTAAATCAGAATTATTTTCAGACCTGTTATCTATAAACTTGAGAATTCATGTTCTTGCTAAAGAAATTATCAAAATGAAAACAAATCTAATTGAAAAAGAAAACTATAGAAAAACTATAGAAAAACTTGTGAAAATAAAACAAGAAAAAAAATTACTTGAACAGAAACTGAATGATGAAAAGGTTCCATTGTCACCAAGAGATATGCCAGAAGAATACAATAAATATCAAACAATAACTCAGGAATCTTATTCAGAAGAAACTCCTTTAGGGCCAGATGTAGTAGAAGGAGAAAATGAAGTTCAAAAATTAAAGAGATTAGCAAAACTAAAAAGAATACAGCACGATAAAAACTTACATCAAAATTTCCCAAAAATTGAAAGGAAATCAAAGGAAGATTTAAGTATAAAAAATGAATTAACAGATAAAGATATAGAACAAATAAAAATAAAACCAAAAGTCAAAAGAGTTAATAAAGATGTATTAGTTAAAGATTTATATGCTAAAGGCATAAAAACGATTTTTGAAAAAGACAGAGAAAAAGCAAAAATATATTTTCAGAGAATACTTGGTATAAATCCAAATTACAAACCTGCATTGATTAGACTAGAACAACTAACTTAAAAATTATAAAAGAGGTAGAGAATGACAAATCTTAAAATAGGTTCTCAAAATGAATTAAACAAAAAAGATTTTAAAAAATCAAATGTTTTAGAAACATATTCTATAAATGTCAATAATATTATTACTGAAGTTAATATTGTCAATGATGAAACAAAAGCTGTACCCCAATATATTATTTCAATTTCAAACATTAGTGAAACAACAAAGCTAATTCTTGAGAAAATTAGAGAAGAATTTATTTCAAAAATGTCTCTAGAAAATTTAGAAAACATAGAAGATAAAAACTTTAACATTAAAGAAAAATTCAAAAATGAAATTCAGAATTTAATCAAAGAAAACTTCCCTGACATTGATAAAAAAACTACAACTATGCTTACAAATTATCTTATTGAAGAAAATCTTGGGCTTGGAAAAATAGAAATCATGCTAAAAGATCCAGCACTTGAGGAAATTGTTATCAATGACCATAAAACTCCTGTTTTGGTTTATCATAAAAGACATGGTTGGTTAGAAACAAATGTTAGAATATATACTGAAGCAAGAATCAGGCATTATGCAACTATGATTGGGCGACAAATCGGTAAAGAAATAACAACTCTTAACCCATTAATGGATGCTCATCTTTTAACAGGAGACAGAGTTAATGCAACATTAAACCCTATTTCTTCTGATGGTAACACGATAACTATAAGAAAATTCTCGAGTGATCCATGGACCATTACCAAATTTATTAAAATGAATGTTCTCAATGTTGAAGCTGCAGCCTTAATATGGCTTATTGTTGAAAATGAGTTATCAATGCTAATCTCCGGAGGGACCGGCTCTGGTAAAACATCTATGCTTAATGTCATCTCAAACTTTTTCCCTCCAAATCAAAGAATTATTTCTATTGAAGATACTCGAGAGTTAATGCTTCCAAAATCATTACATTGGGTACCAATGGAAACCAGACTTCCAAACCCTGAAGGAAAAGGGGGAATAAACATGCTTGATTTAGTTGTTAATAGTCTGAGAATGAGGCCTGATAGAATTATTATGGGAGAAATTAGAAGAAAAGAAGAAGCAGAAGTTCTTATGGAAGCAATGCATACAGGGCATAGTGTCTATGGCACAATTCACGCCAATAATGCAGAAGAGACAATTGCTAGATTAACAAATCCTCCGATTGATATTCCAAAAGAAATGATTCCTGCAGTCTCAGTAATTCTAGTTCAAAACAGAAATAGAAGAACCGGTACAAGAAGAACGCTTCAGATTGCAGAAATACTCCCTAATGGAAACCCAAGAATATTAATGCAAATGAATGTTGAAAATGATACACTTGAAAAAATAAATTCGTCAGAAGTTCTTTTTGAAAGGTTAAAACTCTATACTGGTTTAAGTGAAGATTCTCTTGATAAAGACTTAAAGAAAAAAGCCAAGGTTCTTAATTGGATGATTAAAAACAATATTGAAAATGTTGATGATGTTGGTGCAATAATATCTAAATATTATAGTGAAAAATTAAAAATAGAATAATCTGGATTATAAGAGGTTCAAGAAAATTAAAAAAATAATAAAGGTTTTGCTTAATAAACATCCTGAATTAAGACAGAAACTCTTAACTGCAAAAATCAATAAAACTCCTGAAGAATACATGAATAGTGTTGTTAAAATAACACTAATGGAGGTTGCAACAGTTCTAATTCTAATATTCTTTTTCTTTAACAAGAATCCAAACTTTCTTATAATTTTGATAATAACAATATTAATCTCATTAAGATTAATTTACACAATGAACTTTAGAGCTGCCGATATGGCAATAATAAGGAGAGGGAAGGATATTGATAGAGAAGTTTTATTCGCAGGAAGATTCCTACTAATTAAGCTTAATAGTGGACAACCTCTTATCAATGCAATAGTTGATGCATCAAAAACCTTTGGTGTAGCAAATAAATATTTTAAAGAAATAGTAAGAGACATAGAGTTAGGAACTCCTTTAGAAAATGCATTAGAAAATGCAGCTAACTATAGTGCATCAAAAAGGTTCAAAAAAATATTGTTTAATATTAATAACGCTATAAAAATTGGTATTGATGCCAGTAAAACACTTAGTTCTATTCTAGATGAAATTGCAGATGAACAACTTATTGAAATTCAACGTTATGGTAAAAAATTAAACAGCCTAACAATGTTTTACATGCTTCTAGCAATAATACTGCCCTCTTTGGGCATGACTATGGCTGTTGTAATATCAAGTATGCTTCCAAATATGGGAACAATGATAGGTGCAATGTTTTGGATATTTGGAGCATTAATAATTATAATCAATGTAATATTCATAAACCTATTTAGAGGCGCAAGACCTAATGTAAATATATAGAGGAAAAAATATGCATGGTATAAAAATATTTTCATTGTTTGGTAAGGCATTTATCCCTAAAAAGATAGCTCCAATAATATCAAGACAATTCACAAAAGCAGGTTATAGTAAAGTTCCGCACACTCTATTTGGAATGTTTTTCTATATTACTCTTGGAATCACATATATTATTTATTTTTATCAAATTTTTAATTCAATTAAAGTGCTTAATCCATTCTTATTTTTACTTTATACTTTCCTAACATGGGTTGTAATTCCATTAGTACTTTCTGCCCTACTAATGTTAGGAATATATTTTTACTTAGACATTAAAATATTCAACAGGTCTAAAGATATGGAAGATAAACTAGCAGACTATCTTACTTATGTTTCCACAAATCTTAAAGGGGGAATGTCATTTGAAAATTCACTTTGGAGTGCAATAAGGCCTGAATTTGGACTTCTTTCTACAGAAATGGGTTTAATTTCTAAAAAAGTTATGACTGGAAGTGATCTTGTTGACTCACTTATTGAGTTTGCCATAAAATACCCCTCACCAATAATAAGAAGAGCCATGAACTTAATTATAAGTGAAATTGAAAGTGGAGGAAAAATTAGTGATCTTATGGATAGAGTTATTGAAGATCTGAAAAAAACAAGACTACTAAAACAAGAAATGGCTGCATCAACCCTAACTTATGTTATTTTTATTAGTGCAATAATAATTGTTATTTCACCAGTGTTATTCTCATTAGCTTATCAGTTATTGGATGTTATGTTAAAATTCATGGAAAGATTTGCAGGATTAAATATTCAAAGCATGCCATTATCTTTTAGCTCAGAAGCAACAATTAATCCAAGAAGTTTCAAGAGATTTTCCTTTTTTGCAATTTCAATGATTTCTGTATTTGCATCAATAATACTTTCAATAATTCAAAAAGGCAATATTAGAAGTGGTATAAAATACATACCTATATTCTTAGCATCCTCAATATTTATGTACATTCTTGCTTCAGGAATACTGAATAGCCTATTTGCAGGATTAATTGTTTAGGTTATATAATAAACATATAGATTTAGTGAAATATAGTAATATACTAATCATACAGCACTTTCAATCTTCTAGTTTTAGGCAAAAAATTAAACAATTTATTCTTTCTTATTAGCCCACATCCAAGAAAATCTTCTTTATACTTCAACAAATAGTATCCATCAGACCCAACAGAAATATCAAAATCATAACCTTTAAGCCAGTTTTCTGCTTGAGAATGATCTAATTCTAAAATGTTTTTTGTAGCATGTTTACCAACAAATTGAGATCCTTCTAAACTTAACCTTAAAGTTTCATCTTTATTTATTGTTGCAAAATAAATCCCTGCTTTTTCTAGACGAGGTATGTGAAGTTTATCTTTTTTCTCAGTTTTTGTTGTAATAAACACTTTTTTCTTATTATTTTTTAGAAATAAATATTTTGAGAACATCTTTGTATCTTCTATTCCAAATTGAGACTGCAGCCTCTTAACAAAAATCTTAACTTTTTGAGGATTTAAAACATTTAAAGAAAACATTTAATCTACCTTCACTACTCTTCCTTTTTTTATTAGAATATTTGCAATAAGTTCAGACAACTCGTAAGTTTGACCTTCTTCATAAGGGCCAAGAACATCTTTCTTGGGGCCATAAAATTTGGGCATTGCAGATAAAAACTTTACTTTAACCTTATCTGGTTTAACCACAACAGGCCCAGAAGAAGTCACAATAGGAGCTTCAACCTCCTTCTTAGGTTCCTCAGTAATAACTGGCTCTGGAATACTCTTATCTTCCTGAACATCACAAACGATTTTCTTTTGTTTAGAATCAGATTTTCCAAGATTTTCTTTAAAGCATCTAAAAAGTGTAACTGTATTTTCAAATAAACCTTTTTCCTCACTAGCAAAAACCTCATTATTTACAATGGTGCTGGGAATTCTCGCTCTAGACAATGCAAGCAGAATTATTTTCTTTTGTCTTCTGTCAATTATCTCATTCAAAATCTTTCTCATATTCCTACATTCGAGCTTTTCTTTTTCTAAAGAAAGATTTTCAACCAAAGAATGCTGAGCTTCTTGAACCTTAATATATTCTTCTTTTTCATTAAGAAAAGACACTAAATCTATGTAAAAATCTTTATCAATCTCTTGTAAATCTTCTCTTGTCTTTTCTCTTCTTAAAAGGTCAAATAATTGCTCATAACTGATTTCTTCTGCCATATTAGACATTAATGCTAAATCGTTTTTAAACCTTTGGGATTTAAGTTGAAGAATTTGTGACAAATTTTGGAATCAGCATAGATCTGTATTTTAATGTGTACTCAGTCTTTTTACCCATCTCTTCTAATGAATCTAAACACGCAATTTCATTAGGTTCTGGATAAGTAATAATATATAATTCAATTTCTGTGTTATTATTATAAAGATTGCTTGGACTAAGATAAACTGGCATTGATTCATTAAAATCAAGACCACCCCAAGGTGCAGGTTTTAATTCAATTTGATTTGGAGGATAATATTTACAATGTTTAACTGTGCAAGTTTCATACCAGGCACATTTTTCACAAGCCTTATCACAATCTTCAGGTATTGAAACACCCTCTGCATCCAGATAAGTAATATCAATGGCATATCTGCCTGGAATTAATTCAACCTCTTGGCTTTCATTACCTGTAATTTTGGTATATACTTTGTGATCTGGGCTTATTCCATTATTAATCAATTCAAATTTGACTATTACAGATTCATTTTCTGTTAAAATAATTGATTCATTTGTTATATCCACACCTTTTATTTTTAATTTATGTTTAACAGCTTCAAAACAATCACCAGAAAACATTAATAAAGAATTTAAACCAGGAATAAAACATCTTGTTGGAATTCCAAAACTATTATCTAATTTATATAAATAATTTATTTGGAATTTTTGTATTGAAATATTCTTAGTTATTTTCTTGTATAAGGCAACATTTCCTAAATTTGTAGGAGTATCCTGACGAGTAGTTAATTCTACTCTCTTAGTTTCATAGCCTTCTTTTTCAAATAAAACATAACCATTTGTGCAAATTGGCATTTTAGAGCTAAGGTAACCTGCACCATACTTTAATTCAGTTAAACCAATAAAACATTCTGCATAGGTTCCACACCCATAACTAACTTCAACATCTTCTAATGGTTCTCCAGTTGTCCTATCACTAACCATCATACTGATATTACCACTATTCATCTGAGATTCTTTACAGAAAATGTTTTGTGAAGCTTGCTCTCCATAAATTATGTTTGAATTTTCTGAAGACAAAGATAAATCTGTATTTACTATCTTAAGATCAACTAAATCATCACTCCAAGGAATTGGTCCTTGACCAATTAATAATTCATTAGGAACATAATTTTTCCTTAAATTAACTTCTAGTGCAAATACAAAGTTAATTTCATTATTCTTATTAGTCTTATCATAATTTTTTATTTCAATAATTAAAGGGTAGCTTAAATCATAAAAAAAATTATAATGGTTTTCATAATCAACAGACAAAAGAAAATTAATTTTACTAGCATCAAAACTAGAATGTTCAGGAGAAATAATATCACCTGAACTTGGAAAAACATTAACATATATGGGTTGATTTAAATATAAAAAGTCAACTGAAACCTCTTCTTTATAATTGGAATCAGGACTAAAAATAGGCAAGATTCCCTGAAAATAAATTGTTTGTTCTATTGGGATGTTTTCAGGCATTTTTTCGATAAAAGAATCATCAAAGTTTTTTGTACCTAGTACTTGAAAAACCCTAGCATATGAATAAATTAAATTTTGAATTTTTTGTTTAACTATAAATTTGGACCAAAACATTTGAAATCGTTCATTATCTTTATAAAATAATGGCGGAAGCAAATTCATATCTGGACCCGCATGTTGAGCAATTAAATGTTTAGAAAATGAATCCAAATGATTTGTTAAAGATTCATAAATAGTAATATTATATGCAATATCATAAAGTTTCTTAAGTGGCAACTCTGAAGTTGTATAATAATCTTTTATAATTTGTTGAGCTCCATCTTTTGATGCTTGAAGTTCATAAGTCAATAAAAAGTTCTGGCCATTATCATTAATAACTGTATCAACTAATGGCGAAGTTAAAGCTACAACCTCAAACCCTGTTTTTTCTAGTTCAATAAAGCCATCTAAACAATTATTTAAGTTATCTTCAATATAAAGAGAAAGTTGCAATTCCATAAACTCAACAGTTGGAGCCCAACTGCCAACCCCACAAGTAGTACAATCATTTGAACCACTTAAATAATACCAATAAGGAACTTTTATAGGATTGTTAAATAAACCAACATCAATAACATCTGATTCTGTCGGACTAAAAGGATCATAATCTAACTCAAAAAAAGAGTAATCAGTATTTAATGGATCAATATATCCTCCATGTAGGGCCATTTCTCTTATTCCTTCTTCAGCTACTTGCTTTACACAAGATTCAACAAATCCTCTTATTGGTTTGAACTCTTCTGGCACAGATTCTAATTCTCTCTCTGTAACCTTCTCTCCAGATTTTGTTTGAGAAGTTACATATAGAACAATTCCTACTGTAATTAATAATACTAATCCAATTATAACAAAAATAGTTACCTGACCTTTTTTGTTAAACCTACTTCTCACCATCTTTTTTATCTTTCTCTTTTATTTTTATATAAATTTTTTCTTAATACTTCTGTTGAAATAAATAAGTA